>NZ_JBJDRK010000059.1:0-25294 GCF_044987405.1 Microbacterium sp. ZW T2_14
GCCATGGACGGTCCACGCGATGCCGCGCAGCCACCGCCCGGCATCGCGTGGACCGTCCATGGCCGCCTATGACGCCCGATTGGCACTCACGTTGCATGAGTGCCAGACGGTTGCCTAGACTGTCATCAGCACTCTCAACGTCAGAGTGCTAACGAGTCTTAGTCTCAAGAAAGAAGAGGTAGACCGTGTCGGTTTCCATCAAGCCGCTCGAGGACCGGATCGTCATCAAGCAGGTCGAGGCCGAGCAGACCACGTCCAGCGGTCTGGTCATCCCCGACACCGCCAAGGAGAAGCCCCAGGAGGGCGAGGTCGTGGCGGTCGGGCCGGGTCGTATCGACGACAACGGCAACCGCATCCCGCTCGACGTCGCCGTCGGCGACCGCGTGATCTACAGCAAGTACGGCGGCACCGAGGTGAAGTTCGGCGGTGACGACCTGCTCGTCCTGTCGGCTCGCGACGTGCTCGCCGTCGTCGTTCGCTGAGTTCCGCTCACAGCGCGTACCGAGAGGGTCGGATGCTTCGGCATCCGGCCCTCTCGTCGTGTCCGGGGTTCCTTCCGTCCGGTGCGAGGTGGCAGGATTCCGCGCACGCTCGGCAGGGAACGGATGCCGCGGCCCGGCGCCGGCGGGCCGGCACTGCGCAGGGCGGGCGTAGGCTGACTCGGTGAGTCGCGAGAAGTCCTCCCCGTCGGAACCTGGAACGGTTGACGGGCTCGACCCCTCGACCGCACTTGACCTGGGCGTGACCACGGGGAGCCGTCGGGTCGCGGATGCCACCGCGGAAGCGCGGGAGCGCACACTCGGGGGCGTCTACGCGTTCAGCGCGTACCTGCTCTGGGGCTTTCTGCCGCTGTACTTCCTGCTGCTGGCGCCGACGGGGCCCTGGGAGATCGTCGCGTGGCGCATCCTGCTGTCCCTCGTCTTCTGCGCGCTGCTGCTGACGGTGACCCGCACGTGGCCGCGGCTGGCGGCGATCTTCCGGCAGCCGCGCGTGCTGGGGCTGACCGTGATCGCCGGCCTGCTGATCTACGTCAACTGGCAGGTCTTCATCTACGGCGCCCTGAGCGACCAGGTCATCGAGACGAGCCTCGGCTACTTCATCAATCCGATCGCGACCGTGCTGCTCGCCGTCCTGGTGCTGCACGAGCGCCTGCGCCCGACGCAGTGGGTGGCGATCGGCATCGCCGCGGCCGCCGTCGCTGTGATCGTCATCGGGTACGGCGCCTTCCCGTGGATCGCGCTCACGCTCGCGGCGTCGTTCGGCGTCTACGGCCTCGTCAAGAAGAAGGTGGGTCCGTCGGTCGACGCCGTGAGCGGTCTCACCCTCGAGACGATGTGGCTCACGCCGATCGCGGTCGTCGTGCTGGCGATCGTGGGCTCGACCGAGGGCCTCACGATGGGGTCGAGCGGTTGGCAGCACACGGTGCTGCTGAGCCTGACGGGCGTCATCCCCGCCGTGCCGCTGCTGCTCTTCGCATCGGGCGCCCGCCGCGTGTCGCTGACCACCATCGGGCTGCTGCAGTTCGTGGCGCCGATCCTGCAGTTCCTCATCGGCTGGCTCGTGCTCGGCGAGCCGATGCCCCTGGAACGCTGGATCGGCTTCGGACTGGTGTGGGTGGCGCTGATGGTGCTGACCGTCGATTCGGTGCTGCACGCCCGGCGTTCGCGCGCCGGCGCCTGACGTCTGACCCCGCGACCGCGTGGGCGCCTCCGGCGCCGAAACCGGGGAATCGGGCCGAGACAGGGGGCGACGCGCTCGGTCTCGACGAAAGTCCCCGGTCTCGACGAGCTCGTGGCGCTTCGCGCGCCGGCGCCTGACGTCCGACGCCGCGACCGCGCGGGTCCTTGCGGCGCCGAAACCGGGGATTTCGGCCGAGACAGGGGGCGACGCGCTCGGTCTCGACGAAAGTCCCCGGTCTGAATGGATGCCGCGACGCTTCGACGCTCCGCGACGCCGAGAAACCGGGGAGTCCGGCCGAGACGCGGGCCGCCGCCCTCGGTCTGGGCGGGAATCCTCGGTTTCGGCGGACCTGTGCCGGGACCCGGAGCAGTCAGCGCACGAGGCGGGCGATCGCCTGGGTGGCCTCGGTGATCTTCGCGTCGGCCTCCGCGCCGCCCAGGCGTGCGGCATCCACGACGCAATGGCGGAGGTGATCGTCGAGCAGCCCCACGGCGACCGCCTCGAGCGCCGACGTCAATGCGCTGATCTGCGTGAGGATGTCGATGCAGTACTTCTCGTCTTCGACCATCTTGTGGATGCCGCGGGCCTGGCCCTCGATGCGCTTGAGGCGATTGAGGTACTTGTCTTTGTCGGTGATGTAGCCGTGGTGGCCGTGATCGTGGTCGAGCGGCTCGACCGCGGTGTCGCCGTGGGTGTCGATCGTCATGTCAATCCTTCATTGTGAACGATGTTCATTATGTATAACGGGGCGGAAGCTCGGCGCCGAACCGGTCCCTAGGCGGCGGCGGTCATCTCGGCGGGCGCAGGCTCGCTGCGACGGGGTCGGCCGGGAAGGCCGGGCCGGCCGCCGGAGAGGCTCCGGAACCTCCGCAGCCGCAGACTGTTGCCGACCACGAAGGCGCTCGAGAACGCCATCGCCGCTCCGGCGATCATAGGGTTCAGCAGGCCGAGCGCGGCCAGGGGGATCGCGGCCACGTTGTAGGCGAAGGCCCAGAACAGGTTGACCTTGATCGTGCCCAGGGTGGCACGCGAGAGGCGGATGGCGTCGGCAGCGCTGCGAAGATCGCCGCGCACCAGGGTGATGTCGGATGCCTCGATCGCGGCATCCGTCCCCGTTCCCATGGCGAGACCGAGGTCGGCCTGCGCGAGTGCGGCTGCATCGTTCACGCCGTCGCCGACCATGGCGACGACGCGCCCCTCCGACTGCAGCTGCGTGATGACGGCGACCTTCTCCTGCGGCAGAACCTCGGCGATCACCCGGTCGATGCCGACCTCGTCGGCGATCGCGCGCGCCGCGGCGGCGTTGTCGCCGGTGAGCAGCACGGGCGTGAGTCCGAGTGCGCGCAGCTGCGCCACCGCCTCGACGCTCGTGGGTTTGACCTGGTCGGCCACCACGAACATGCCGCGGACCTCGCCGTCCCACGCCGCCAGTACCGCCGTGCGCCCGAGCCCTTCGGCCGTCGCCTTCGCGCTGGCCAGGTCCGCGGGAGGCGTGAGCGCCCAGTCGGCCAACAGCGACTCGCGACCGACGAGCACGGCGTGCCCCTCGACGACGCCCGACACGCCCTTGCCCGGAACGTTCTGGAACGACTCCACCGGCGGCAGCGTGCCGGCCTCGGCCGCCGCGCCGCGCGCGATCGCCTGTGCGATCGGGTGCTCCGAGGCGTGTTCGAGGGCTCCGGCGAGACGCACCAGATCGCTGCGGGCAGCGGCTGCGGCATCCGTTCCCGCGATCGCGCCGTCGCGCGCGGCGATGACGACATCGATGAGCGTCATGCGGCCCGTCGTGACGGTGCCGGTCTTGTCGAGCACGACAGTGTCGACGGTGCGCGTGGATTCGAGCACTTCAGGACCCTTGATCAGGATGCCGAGCTGGGCGCCGCGGCCGGTGCCGACGAGCAACGCGGTCGGGGTGGCGAGGCCGAGCGCGCACGGGCACGCGATGATGAGCACCGCGACCGCGGCCGTGAAGGCCATGGATGCGGACGCCCCGGTGAGCAGCCAGCCGGCGAGCGTGCCGAGCGCGATCAGCAGCACGATCGGCACGAACACGCCCGAGATGCGATCCGCCAGGCGCTGCACGTCGGCCTTGCCCGACTGCGCCTCCTCGACGAGTCGCGCCATCTGGGCCAGCTGGGTGTCGTCCCCGACGCGCGTCGCGCGCACGACGAGCCGACCGCCCACGTTGACGGTGGCGCCGATGACGGAGTCGCCCGGCGCCACTTCGACCGGCACGGACTCGCCGGTCACCATCGAGGCGTCGACCGCCGAGGTACCGGAGGCCACGACCCCGTCGGTCGCGATCTTCTCGCCGGGACGGACGACGAACTCGTCGCCGACGTGGAGGTCGGTGATGGGCACCCGCACCTCTGCACCGGACGGCCGCAGCACTGCCACATCCTTGGCGCCGATCTCGAGGAGCGCGCGCAGCGCGGCGCCCGCGCGACGCTTGGACCGCTGCTCGAAGTATCGCCCGGCGAGCACGAACGTCGTGACGCCGGCCGCCACCTCGAGATAGATGTCGCCCGCGCCGTCGCTCGGAGTCACCGACCACTCGAAAGCGTGCGTCATGCCGGGCATGCCGGCGTGCCCCAGGAACAGGGCGTACAGCGACCACAGGAAGGCGGCCGAAACGCCCAGCGAGATGAGCGTGTCCATCGTCGCGGCGCCGTGGCGCAGGTTTATCCACGCGGCGCGGTGGAACGGCCAGGCGCCCCACACCACGACCGGCGCGGCGAGCGCCAGTGACGCCCACTGCCAGTACGTGAACTGCAGCGCCGGGATCATCGCCAGCAGGATGACCGGCGTCGAGAGCACGATCGACCCGATGAGCCGATGGCGCAGGCTCGTGAGTTCGGGGTCGGCGGTGTCGGCCGCGGCCGGCTCGGCAGCTGGCGGCGCGGGCAGGGCGGCGGTGTAGCCGGTCTTCACGACCTCATCGATGAGCGTCTGCGGGTCGAGTCCCGCCGGGGCGCTCACGAACGCCTTCTCCGTGGCGTAGTTGACGGATGCCTCGACCCCTTCCATCCGGTTCAGCCGCTTCTCGATCCGCGCGGCGCACGACGCGCACGTCATCCCGCCGATCTCGAGCTCTACCCGGGCGGGGGTCGAGGCCGCGGCCATCAGGCGCGGACCGCGCTGTAGCCGGCCTCGTCGACCGCGGCGATGACGGCGTCGTCGGCGAGCTCGCCGGAGGCCACGATCGTGAGCGTGCCCGCGGCGACACTCACCTTGACGTCTTCGACACCGGCGAGCTTCGACACCTCGCCGCGGACGGACGCCTCGCAGTGGCCGCAGCTCATCCCGGTCACCTTGTACTCGGCCTGAACCATCTCTTCTCCTCGTGTTGTCGAGTCGTGTGGGGATACCCCTGAGGGGTACGTTCTGCGACCAAGTGTATACCCGCGAGGGGTATGCGGCGCCGTTCGCGGTGTGCTGCGAGCTCTTTCCGGGATGTGGCTCGTCGAAGCGCCTCGCCTGCGCCGGAACAGCGGTCCGGGAACGCCCGCGGATTTGCCCGCCCATCACGGATTCAAGCTGTTACAGATCGTTAACGAAAGGCAACATTCCAGGAGCCCGGCGGCGATTAGGTTTAGTGGACTGGGAAGGCGCCCGAGCCGTTCCCGTGGCAATCACACAGCAAGGAGCAACATGAGCGTCTTCACCCGCTCGCGCAAGTCCACCGTTCTCGGTGGCCTCGCGCTCATCGGCGCCAGCGCCCTCGTACTGGCCGGCTGCGCCGGCGGAGGCACCGGCGGCGAAGAACCCAGCGAAAGCGCCGCACCCGGCGAGGAACTGAGCCTCAAGATCGGCACCGCGCTGCCGCAGACCGGCAACCTCGCGTTCCTCGGCCCGCCCGAGGAGGCCGGCGTCGCATACGCGCAGTCACTGATCCAGGACTACGCAGACACCACCGGGCTCAGCGTCGACGTGGTCTGGGGCGACTCGGGCGACCTCGACAACAAGGCCTATGAGACCGAGGTGCCCCGCATCCTCGCCGAAGACCCGGCCGCGATCATCGGCGCCGCATCGTCGGGCGTGTCACTGCAGTTCATCGACCAGGTCATCGGCGAGGGCAAGATCCTCTTCTCGCCGGCCAACACCTCCGACCAGTTCACGACGTACGACGACAACGGCCTGTACTTCCGCACCGCGCCGTCCGACGTGCTGCAGGGTGAGGTGCACGGCAACTTCGTCGCCGAGCAGGGGCACCAGACCCTCGGCCTGATCGTGCTGAACGACGCATACGGCACCGGCCTGGCCAAGTACATCACGGAGGCCTTCGAGGGCGCGGGCGGCGAGGTCGTCGCAGCACCGACCTACAACCAGGGCGACACGTCGTTCGATGCACAGATCTCCGAGGTGCTCGCCGCCGACCCCGACGCGATCTCGGTCATCAGCTTCGACGAGGCGAAGACCATCCTTCCGGCGCTGATCGACCGCGGCTTCGACCCGAACAACCTGTACCTCGTCGACGGCAACATGGCGTCGTACAAGGATGACTTCCCCGCGGGCCTGCTCGAGGGCGCCAAGGGAACCTACCCCGGCCCGACGCCGGCTCAGGTGCAGGACTTCATCGACGGCCTCGACGGCTTCGTCGAGGAGTCGGGTGACGAGGCGCTGAAGGACTACACCTACGCGCCCGAGTCGTTCGACGCGCTCACCCTGCTCGCGCTCGCGTCGCTCGCCGCGCAGTCGACCGATCCGGCCGACATCGCGGAGAAGCTGATCGAGGTCTCCGGTGGATCCGGTGACGGCAAGAAGTGCGAGTCGTTCGCCGACTGCGCCGACATCATCCTCGCGGGAGATGTCGCGGACTACGACGGCGTCTCCAGCCCGGTGACGTTCGACGAGGTGGGTGACCCGACCGAGGGCTTCATCAACATCTACCAGTACGGCGCCGACAACACGTACACGCCGTACGAGGGCTGAGAAACCTCTTCAGGGAACGCCCCCGGGTCCTCGGACCCGGGGGCGTTCCTCGTTCCCGGGCCCTCGCGCTCCGCCGGAGTTCCTCGTTCCCGGGCCGTCGCGCTTGGGGGGTCGCCGCTCCCGGGTCGTCGGGATCCGAGGGTGTCGCCCTTCCCGCGAGTGGGGTGCAGACCGGAACGAGAAGGAGGACGGATGCCGCGGCATCCGTCCCCCTCCTCGTGCGGTTCTCGCGCGCTACGTCCCCAGCGTCCCGAGGTAGAGCTCGGTCACCTTGGGGTCGTTCAGCAGTTCACGGCCCGAACCGGTGTAGGCGTCGCGG
The DNA here is from genome assembly GCF_044987405.1 of Microbacterium sp. ZW T2_14. NCBI lineage: Bacteria > Bacillati > Actinomycetota > Actinomycetes > Micrococcales > Microbacteriaceae > Microbacterium > Microbacterium sp. ZW T2_14. Next base: position 6,932 of record NZ_JBJDRK010000059.1, read on the forward strand.
CCCTGGTCGAGCACGTAGCCGCGGTCGCAGATCTGCAGGCAACGGCGTGCGTTCTGCTCGACCATGATGCACGTGACGCCGGCCTTGTTGATCTCGGAGACGCGGATGAAGGCCTCGTCCTGGCGGACGGGGGAGAGGCCTGCTGAGGGCTCGTCCAGCAGCAGCACCTTCGGATCCATCATGAGCGCGCGGCTCATCGCCACCATCTGACGCTCGCCGCCCGAGAGCGATCCCGCGCGCTGCTTGAGGCGCGTGCCGAGCTCGGAGAAGATCCCCGTCACGAACTCGAGTCGCTCCTTGTAGGCGCTCGGGCGCTGGTAGAGACCCATCTGCAGGTTCTCTTCGATGGTGAGGCTCGGGAACACGTTGTTGTTCTGCGGGATGAAGCCGACGCCGCGGGCGACGAGCTTGTTGGCGCGCAGGCCGGTGATGTCATCACCCTCGAGGGTGACCGTGCCGCTGCGCACGTTGACCTGGCCGAAGATGGCCTTCAGCAACGTCGACTTGCCGGCGCCGTTGGGTCCGATGATGCCGATCAGCTCACCTTGATGAGCGACGAGGCTGCAGCCGTGGAGGATGTTGACCCCGGGAAGGTAGCCGGCGTGGACATCGTCGACGACGACGACGGGCGTGCCCGTCGCGACGGGAGCGGTCATCGGCCGTCCTCCTCTTCTTCTTCTTCGTCTGTCTGTTCCTCCGCGATGCCCTGATCGATGAGCGTCGTGGCATTCGCGGCGGCGGACGCCGAGGCATCCGTCGTCGGGTCAGCCTCGACGACATCGATGCGGCCGGTCACGACGCCGAGATCGAGCTCCTGGTGGGCTCCGAGGTAGGCGTCGATCACGGCGGGGTTCTTCATGACTGTCGTGGGGTCGCCTTCGGCGACGATCCTGCCCTCCGCCATGACGATGACCCAGTCGGCGATGTGGCGCACCATGTGCATGTCGTGCTCGACGAACAGCACCGTCATGCCGAGATCCTTGAGATCGAGGATGTGGTCGAGCAAAGACTGCGTGAGCGCCGGGTTGACGCCTGCCATCGGCTCGTCGAGCATGACGAGCGCGGGCTCGGTCATGAGCGACCGTGCCATCTCGAGCAGCTTGCGCTGGCCGCCCGACAGGCTGGCGGCGAAGTCGTCAGCCTTCGCGTCGAGCTTGAACTTCTCGAGCAGCACCATCGCGCGGTCTTCGATCGCGGCGTCCTGCGAGCGCCAGAGCGCGGGGATCAGGCCCGCCCAGAACTTCTCGCCCCGCTGGTTCTTGGCGCCCAGCTTCATGTTCTCCATGACGGTGAGCAGCCCGAGAGCCTTCGTGAGCTGGAAGGTGCGGACCAGCCCCATGCGCGAGACCTTGTAGGCGGGGACGCCCGAGAGCGGTTTGCCGTCGAACGTCCATGTGCCGTGGTCGGGCTTGTCGAACCCGGTCAGCAGGTTGAAGAGGGTCGTCTTGCCCGCGCCGTTCGGTCCGATGAGGGCCGTGATGACGCCACGGGGGATCTCGACGTGTTCGACGTCGACCGCGGTCACACCGCCGAAGCTGCGGTGCACCCCGTCGGCGACGATGATCGGGTCGACCTTCGCCACGCCGGGCACGGCCTCACCGACATGGAGGCCGGTGGTCTTGGGGCGGGCGATCGGCGCGGAGCCGGTGGCCGGAGCGCTTTCACTTGACAAAGGTCAGCTCCTTCTTGTTGCCGAGGAGGCCCTGCGGCATGAAGATCACGAGCAGCATCAGGGCGACTCCCACGAGGATGAAGCGCAGGGTGCCTGCCTGGATCTGGTTCAGGCCGAGCAGCCAGCCGGCCTCCGCCATCGCGGGGAGCACATTCGACAGGAACGTCTGCAGCGCCCAGAAGATGACGGAACCCAGGATCGGCCCGAACACCGTGGCAGCGCCACCCAGGAGGAGGGCGGTCCAGACGAAGAACGTCAGCGACGTGACGTACACGCCCGGGCTCACCGCGGACGGCAGGGCGTACACGACGCCGCCGGCGGCCGCGAGCACACCACCCAGGACGAGCGCCTGCATCTTGTAGGCGAACACGTTCTTGCCCAGCGAGCGGACCGCGTCCTCGTCCTCACGGATGCCCTTGAGCGCGCGGCCCCACGGGCTGCGCGTGATCATCCACACCACGAGCGCCGCGATGGCGAGCGTGATCAGGCCCATGATGCGCACCCACCACTGGGTCTCGTTGTAGACCCACGGGCCGAAGCCGTACTCGCCCGGAGGGATCGGGTTCGATGCGCGGAAACTGCCGTGATAGCCGCTCAACCCGTCAGCGGATCCGGTGATGTCGTCGAACGCCGTCGTGAGGAACATCAGCCGCACCACCTCCGCCGCGGCGATCGTCACGATGGCGAGGTAGTCGCCGCGCAGACGCAGGGTCGGGATGCCGAGGATCAGGGCGAAGACGGCTGCCGCTCCGAGGCCGACCAGTGCGCCGGCCCACCAGGGGAAGTCGAACGAGAGGATGGAGATCGCGTAGCCGTACGCGCCGATCGCCATGAAGCCGGCGATGCCCATGTTGATCAGGCCGGCGTAGCCGAAGTGCACGGCGAGGCCGAGGGCGGCCAGCGCGTAGCCGATCGTCGCGGGGCTGAGGATCGACGACGCCGTGTTGGAGAGGATCTGAAGCAAGTCCATGAGTGTGTCCCTATCCGATTCGCTCGCGTCGACCGAGGATGCCCTGTGGTCGGAACAGCAGGATCACGATCAGGATGAACAGGGCGCTGGCGTACTTGAGATCCGAGGGGATCCAGAGGCTCGACACTTCCACCAGGAGCCCCACGATCAGCGCACCGACCAGTGCGCCGTAGGCGGTGCCGAGACCGCCCAGCACGACCGCGGCGAACATGAGCAGCAGGATCTGCGCACCCATGTCCCACTTGATACCCGGGCGGTAGTAGGCGTAGAGGATGCCCGCGAGGCCGGCGAGCCCGCCGGCGACCACCCAGACGACCCGCACGACGGCGTCGACGTCGATGCCCGAGGCCGCGGCCAGCGAGGGGTTGTCGGAGATCGCACGCGTCGCCTTGCCGATCCGGGAGCGCGTCAGCCAGAGTGCGAACGCCACGATGACGAGGATCGAGATGGCGAGCGACACCATGTCCACGACGCTCATCTGCACGGCGCCGAACAGCGGGATCTGCGCCTCCGCGGACCCGGGCAGCTGGAGGGTGCCGCCGCCGATGAACAGCTGGAAGATGTAGCGCAGCGCGAGCGAGAGCCCGATGCTGACGATCATCAGCTGCACGACGCCGACGCGCCGCCGCCGCAGAGGTCTCCACAGGATCATGTCGAGCAGGAGCCCGAAGCCGGCGCTCAGCACGACGGCGACCGGATATCCCAGCCAGAGCGGCAGCGCCAGGCTCGCCGGGCCGACCAGGAGGAACGCCGCAATGGCGCCGAACGTCACCATCTCACCGTGCGCGAAGTTCGAGATGCCCGTCGTCCCGTAGACGAGGGTCAGACCGATGGCGGCGAGGGCGAGCATCAAGCCGAAGCTGATGCCTTGGATGATGCGCTGTACGAACTGGTCGAAGAAGCTCGTGACGTTGCGCTCGCCTTCCCCGATGAAGAAGTTCACGGTCGCGCGGCCGCCCTGCCCGAGTTCGACCTCCTTGACGTTCGGGGTGTCGTCTTCGGCGTCGACGACGGCGATGCCCTCGGGGAGGGTGTCCTCGTCGAGCGTCACGACGTAGGTCTCACCCCGCTCGGGGACGCCCACCCGCCATTGACCCTTCGCGTCGGTCTCGACCTCCTGCTTGCCGCCGGGGCCGTCGACGGTGAGCGCCACTCCTTCGAGAGGCTCGCCATCGAGTTGGACGTTGCCGCTGATCCGGTAGGGATCATCCTCCGCGGCCTGCGCAGGGCTCGCACCAGCGAACAGCCCCAGCGCGACGAGCAGCAATCCGAACAGCGCGGCTGTGACTCGCGCTCCTGCAACACGTCTCGTGGTCAGAGTCGTAGGACCCACAGAACCTCCAGTACGGCACCACGCGGACACCGAGGCTCGGGTCGCATCGGCTGTGATGTTCGACGGTACGAGCGTAATGTGTCGCGGTTGTTTCGCCTACGACACCATGTGGATAAGTGATGCGATCGAAACCGGCCAACGTGCACGCTCCGCCGCGATCGTCCCGCTCCAGCGCAGACGCGCGCGAGTACACGCGCGGGCGCCCGCGCGTGCCCCTACCGCGGGAACAAACGGCCCGCCCCGGCGCTTAGAATCGAGTACGGAGCGTCACAAGCGCACCGGCCGTCGTCGTCCACACCGAAACAACGCGCCGCGCGCGAGGAGACCCCCATGGAGCACAACGACCCTTTCGGCTTCGTCGGACTGACCTACGACGACATCCTGCTGCTGCCCGGGCATACGGACGTCATCCCCAGTGAGGCGGACACGTCGTCCCGCGTCACCCGTCGCATCACGGTCGCGACGCCTCTCCTCAGCGCCGCGATGGACACCGTCACCGAAGCGCGGCTCGCGATCGCCATCGCCCGCGAAGGCGGCCTCGGCATCATCCACCGCAATCTGTCCATCGAGGAGCAGGCCTCGATGGTGGATCGCGTCAAGCGCAGCGAGTCGGGCATGATCACCGACCCGATCACCACGACCCCCGACACCACGATCGACGAAGTCGACGCGCTGTGCGCGCAGTACCGCATCTCGGGCCTTCCGGTGGTCGACGACGACAACCGCCTCGTGGGCATCGTGACCAACCGCGACATGCGCTTCGTGTCGGGCTTCGAGCGCCAGACCACCAAGGTGCGCGACATCATGACGAGCGAGGGGCTCGTCACGGGCAAGGTCGGCATCAGCGCCGGTGAGGTCATCGCGCTGTTCGCGCACCACCGGGTGGAGAAGCTGCCCCTCCTCGACGACGACGGCAAGCTCGCCGGTCTCATCACCATCAAGGACTTCGACAAGAGCGAGAAGTACCCGCTCGCCACCAAGGACGAGCAGGGCCGCCTGCGGGTCGGCGCAGCCATCGGCTTCTTCGGGGACGCCTGGCAGCGGGCCGAGGCGCTGCGCGACGCGGGCGTCGACGTGATCGTCGTCGACACCGCCAACGGCCAGTCCGCGGGTGTCATCGACATGGTCCGCCGCCTCAAGGCCGACGAGTCGTTCGCCGCGATCGACGTGATCGGCGGCAACGTCGCCACCCGTGAGGGTGCCCAGGCGCTCATCGATGCCGGCGTGGACGCGGTCAAGGTCGGCGTCGGCCCGGGCTCCATCTGCACCACGCGCATCGTGGCGGGCGTCGGCGTCCCCCAGGTGACCGCGATCTACGAGGCGTCGCTCGCGGCGCGTGAGGCCGGCATCCCGATCATCGCCGACGGCGGCCTGCAGTACTCGGGCGACATCGCCAAGGCGCTCGTCGCGGGCGCCGACACGGTCATGCTCGGCTCGCTCCTGGCCGGCACGGACGAGTCGCCGGGCGAGATCGTCTTCCAGGGCGGCAAGCAGTTCAAGCTCTACCGCGGCATGGGTTCGCTCGGGGCCCTCCAGACGCGCGGCAAGAAGACCTCGTACTCGAAGGACCGTTACTTCCAGGCCGACGTGCCCAGTGACGACAAGCTGATCCCCGAGGGCATCGAGGGTCAGGTCGCCTACCGCGGCCCGGTCTCGGCGGTCGCCTATCAGCTCGTCGGCGGTCTGCGTCAGTCGATGTTCTACGTGGGCGCCCGTACCGTCGAGGAGCTCAAGGCCAAGGGCAAGTTCGTGCGCATCACGCCCGCGGGCCTCAAGGAGTCGCACCCCCACGACGTGCAGATCGTCGTCGAAGCGCCCAACTACAAGCGCTGAGCCGTCCGACGCCCGTGCGCATCGCACGCACTCGTCGCGTATGGGCGAGGGATGCCGCGGCCCGCTCTCGCGCGCGTTGTCGGCGGCCGTCAGTCTAGCAGCCGGAACGCCTCAGCCGCCTGCGCGCCCTCGTCGGTCGCCAGGTCCGCGAGCACCGCGCCGACAGCCGGCGTGAACTTGAAGCCGTGGCCGGAGAATCCCGCGCCGACGACGACCCGGCCCCGCCTGTCGAGCAGGAAGTCCTCGGAATCCGTCGACGTGTAGGTGCAGCTGATCGCAGCGGCGCTGTCGGCGTCGAGCCCCGGCATCCACTCCTCGACGTAGTCCCGCAGCCGTGCCGCGAGCTCCGGCACCGGCCGGAGGGGGCGGCGGTCGGGGTCGACGACCGGCCCGACGTGATGGAACCCCACTTTGACGCCCTCGCCGGGCGTCGGCATGCCGTACACGTTTCCCGGGTACATCGGGCGCGGCAGCAGGTGGTTGAACGACGGCCACGCGTGCGCGGCATCGCGCGGGGCGAAGTGCGCCGGGGCCTCTTCGGTGACCGTCAGCCGGGGGAGCGGCAACCGGGGCAGCACCTTCGAGGTCCACGCGCCCGCGGTCACGACGACGACATCGGCGGTGATGTCGTAGCGGCTGCCGCCGGCCATCACCGACGCCGAGACGTGGCCGGCGTCCTCCTCGAGATCGACGACGGAGTGCCCGAACCGCAGGTCGGCGCGACGGGCGAGCGCACCGCGCTCCAGCGCCGCGAGCGCGGCGTCAGCCCGCACCACTCCGGCGTCGGGGGTGAACAGCACGTCGCCCGCGAATCGCATGCCGCTCCAGCGGCGCGAGGCCTCCGCCGGGTCGAGCACGATCGCGCGCTCGCCGCGAGCGGTCAGCGCCGCGTGGGTGGCGGCGACACGGGCATCGTCGCCGTGTGTCACCAGACCATGCAGGCGCAGCAGCGGCTCGCCCGCCACGCGGGCGAGCTCGTCCCACTCCGTGCGGGCGAGCCTCAAGAGGTCGAGGTAGTGCTCCTCGGCGTAGGCGTTGTTGAAGTTCCGCGTCGCCCCGTGCGAGGCGCCGAGCTCGTGGCCGCGCTCGAACCGCTCGAGCATCACGACGGGGTTGCCACGCCGGGCCAGCTGCCACGTCGTGGCGAGTCCCATGGCACCGCCGCCGACGACGAGATGCGAGACGTGCTCGGTCACGGGTCCTCCGGGGGTCTCGGGGTCGGCGGGCGGCGCCCGCGCGGAGCTCGGTACGGTCACAGGCCGAGGCGCAGACGCAGGCCGCGGCATCCGTCATCCATCCTCGCGCAGCGCGCGCGCGGGCACCCGGCGCGGAGTCGCCGTATGACGGCCGGCGCTGCCCGCACCGATGGCGGAGTGTCGCTACTCTGACGCCATGATCAGGCAGCGGCAGCACCCCGCGGCGACGCAGCGCACCACCCGTCTCGAGGCGTTCACCGACGGTGTTTTCGCGATCGCGGCCACCCTGCTGGTGCTCGACCTCACGACGCACTCGCTCGACAAGGTCGACTCCGACGCCGACATGTGGGCCGCCCTCGGGGGCATGTCCGAGCTGTTCATCAACTTCGTGCTCAGCTTCGCGCTCCTCTGCATCCTCTGGATGGTGCACGTGCAGCAGTTCGAGCACATCGCGCGGGTGGACTCGATGATGATGTGGCTCAACAACGCACGGCTCCTGTTCATCGTGCTGGTGCCGTTCGCGACCGGGCTGATGACGCAGTACGAGGAGTTCTACGCGGGCCGGCTCGCGATGCCGGTCACGTTCTTCCTCGCCATCCTGTTCAGCTGGGTGCAGTGGCAGTGGGCGGTCCGCCATCGCGAGGTCATGCTGCCCGACATGAGCGCCGCGGATGCCGCAGCCTACGGTCGCGGTTCGCTCAGCGCCCTCCTGATCAGCGGTGCGGTCGTCGTGCTGTCGCCGTGGATCGGGTCCGTCGCGTTCCTGCTGTTCCTCCTCGACGGCGTCTTCACCCGGGTGCTGCGCGGCAAGGGCGCCTGAGGGGGCGGAGGCCTTCGCTCGGCGCGCTCGACCACTGACGCGATCGTGTGCTCTCGCCGAGCGCACACGTCCGCGCCGCGCGGAGCATGTGGTTTCGGCGAGAGCACACGATGTGGACGCGCGTCGGGTCAGCGCGCGGCGGCCGGCTCCAGCTCGGCGGCGTCCGGCTCGACAGCGTCGGCGACCGCGGGGCCGCCGGCTGCGGCATCCGTCCCCTTGCCCGACGGGAGCCACAGCGCCACGACGGCCGCCGCGAGCAGCACCGCCGCTCCGGTGAACACGGCGGGGCGCGCCGCCTCGACGTAGAGGTCGGGCAGGAGCTCTCCGCCGGCGCTCACGAAGATCGCGGTCATGACGGCCGTGCCCAGCGCGACGCCCAGCTCGCGGACGGTCGAGTTCACGCCGGACGCCTTCGCGTGGTCGATGAGCCCGAGGGTCGCCAGCAGAGCTGTCGCCGACGGGGCGAACACCAGCGCCATGCCGACGCCGGCCATCACGAACGGGGCGATGAGCACCGGGTAGTCGAGCTCGGTCGACATGATCGCCGCGATCCAGGTCAGCGCGACGCCCTGCAGGACGAGGCCGAGCACCAGCAGCACGCGGGTGCCGACGCGAGGGGCCAGGATGCCGGCGATCGGGGCGACGATCATCGGCGCGAGGGTCCACGGGGTGGTCTGCACGGCGGCCTCGAACGGGGTGGAGCCCTGCACGACCTGCAGGTACTGGATGAGGATGAACACCGAGCCGAAGGTGCCGAAGCTGAACGCGAAGCCGACGATGTTCGTGATCGAGAACGAACGGTCGCGGAACAGCCGCAGTGGCATCAGCGGGGCCTTCGCCCGCGCCTGCCAGACCAGGAACGCGGCGATCAGCAGCGCGCCGACGGCGATCTCGAGGATGACGCCCGCCGAGCCCCACCCGTCGTCGTTGCCGCGGACGATCGCGTGCACGACCGCCAGCACGCCCGCTGCGGCGAGCACCGCTCCCGGCACGTCGATGCGGGCCCGTGCGCCGAAGTCGTTGTTCAGCACGATCAGCGCGAGCGGGATGGCGATGAGGGCGACGGGCACGTTGATCCAGAAGATCGCCTGCCAGTTCCAGCCCTCCATGATCGCGCCGCCGATGAGCGGCCCGACCGCGACGCCGAGGCCGGACACACCGCCCCAGATGCCGATGGCGAGGGCTCGTCGCGCGGGCGGAACGGCGCCGGTGAGCAGCGCCAGCGACAGGGGCATGACCCCCGCGGCTCCGAGGCCCTGAAGGGCGCGGGCGCCGATGAGCTGGGCGGGGTCGGTGCTGAGAGCAGCGAGCACCGAGCCCGCTCCGAAGACGGCGATGCCGATGACGAACAGCGTGCGTCGGCCGAAGCGGTCGCCGAGCGCCGACGCGATGAGGATCGCACCGGCGAACGCGAGCGTGTACGCGTTGACGAACCACTGCAGCTCCTCGACGCTGGCGCCCATGTCGCGGTGCAGCACCGGCAGTGCGTTGGTCATGACGAGGTTGTCGAGCGTGGCCATGAACATCGGGAGGGATGCCGCAGCCACCACGAGCGCGAACGGGCGAGGTCGGCGCGTCCGTGGGGCGAGAGGGGTGTCGGTCATGAGGATCTCCAGTTGTAATCGAATGATTACCACAATGTAGTAATCCACTGATTACAAAGTCAAGTCATCCGCTGATAACCTTTTGACATGACTTCTGTGCAGCGGAACGGCAGCGGTGCCCCCGCGCTCGACGAGCCGATCGAGACGGGCAAGCGCCTGTCGTCGGACGAGCGGCGCCGCCAGATCCTCATCGCCGCTATGGCGGTCTTCGGCACCCGCGGGTACGAGGGCGCGACGACCGACGAGGTGGCCCGCGCCGCGGGCGTCAGCCAGCCGTATGTCGTGAGGCTGTTCGGTTCGAAGGAGAACCTGTTCCTCGCGACGATCGGAGAAGCCCTGACCCGGCTGCTCGCGGCCTTCCGGGCCGCGCTCGCCGCGGATGACGAGGCCGACCGCGACCCCGGGATCACCGAAGGCAAGGCCGCCGGCAAGCGCATCGGGCAGGCGTACGTCGACCTCATCGAGGTGCGCGGCCTGCACCAGACCCTCGCGCACGCCTATCTCCTGGGCAGCAACCCGGTGATCGGCGCGGCCGCCCGGCGCGGGTTCGCCTCCGTGTGGCGCTTCTTCCGCGAGGAGATGGGGCTGGACGCGGACGAGGCCCGCGCCTTCATGGCCGAGGGCATGCTCATCAGCACGATGATCGGGCTGCGCATCGTCGACGACTACGGCTCCGATCCGCAGATCACCGAGCTCTTCCGCTCGTGCTTCCCGACCGAGCTGCCCCACGTGCTCGACGTCCTCCCGCGCGGCACCGAGCGCTGGTAGCGGACGGCACCGTGCGCCGGTAGCGGCCGCGGGTCGCGGCATCCGTCGAGGTCGTGTGATCTCGTCCAGAGCACACGGCGTTGACGCGCGCGTCGTGTGGCTTCGGCGAGGTCGTGCGATCTCGTCGCCCATTCATTGACGGATGCCGCCCCTTGGCCGCCGTCGGAGGCGCGGCGTATCGTCGGGGGCATGTGCCGGAACATCCACACGCTCCACAACTTCGAGCCCGCGGCGAGCTCCGACGAGGTGCACGCGGCCGCCCTCCAGTACGTGCGCAAGATCGCGGGTACGACGAAGCCCTCGAAGGCGAATCAGGAGGCGTTCGACCGCGCCGTCCACGAGATCGCGCACATCACGCAGCACCTGCTGGACGATCTCGTGGCGGTGACTCCGCCGAAGAACCGCGAGGAAGAGGCCGCCAAGGCGCGCGAGCGGGCGATCAAGTCCGGCCGCTACGCCGCCGCCTGAGCCGCGCGACGGGTCCATGGCCCGGTCGGTGAGCGAGCGAGGAACGAGCGAGACGAAACCGGCCTGGGTGACGCGACGGCCTCGGCTCGGATAGTCTGGTCGGCTCCCTCGGCGACGGACGCTTCGGAGCAGACAGGGACCATCGTGGGGTACATCGACATCGCCGCCATCTCGTATGCGCTGCCCGACGGTCGCCCGCTGCTCGACGAGGTCTCGTTCCGCGTGGGCGAGGGGTCGACGACGGCTCTGATCGGGCAGAACGGCGCCGGCAAGACCACACTGCTGCGGATCATCCGCGACGAGATCCCGGCGCTGTCCGGCGTCGTGTCGATCGATGGCGGTCTCGGAGTGATGGATCAGTTCGTCGGCCACGGCGGGCCGGGCCAGACCGTCCACGATCTCCTCATCGCCGTCGCGCCCGACCGCGTGGGCCGCGCCGCCCGCGAACTCGAGGATGCCGAGGCCGCGATCATCGAGCACGACGACCTCGACACGCAGATGCGGTACGCCGGCGCGCTGGCCGACTACGCCGAGGCGGGGGGCTACGAGTACGAGACCGTCTGGGACACCTGCACGACCGCGGCGCTCGGCATCCCGTTCTCGAGGGCGCGGTTCCGTGAACTCACGACGCTGTCGGGCGGCGAGCAGAAGCGGCTCGCGCTCGAGGCGCTGCTGCGAGGACCCGACCAGGTGCTGCTGCTCGACGAGCCCGACAACTACCTCGACGTTCCGGGCAAGCGGTGGCTCGAGGAGCGCCTGCGCGAGACGGCGAAGACGGTGCTGCTGGTGTCGCACGACCGGGAGCTGCTGGCACGGGCCGCCGACCGCATCGTGACGCTCGAGGTCGGCGGCGCCGGCAGCACCGCATGGGTGCACGGCGGCGGATTCGGCACCTACCACCGCGCGCGCGACGACCGGATGGCCAGGCTCGACGAGCTGCGGCGCCGCTGGGACGAGCAGCACGTCAAGCTCAAGGAGCTCGTCGCGACGCTCAAGGTGAAGGCCACCGCCAACGACGCCTTCACGTCGCGCTATCGCGCCGCCCAGACCCGGCTGCGCAAGTTCGAGGAGGCGGGTCCCCCGCAGGAGCGGCCGAAGGAGCAGGATCTCGACGTGCGGCTCCGCGGTGCGCGCACCGGGCGCCGGGCGGTCGTCGCCGAGCAGCTCGAGCTCACGGGACTCATGAAGCCGTTCGACCTCGAGGTGTGGTTCGGCGACCGGGTGGCGGTGCTGGGCTCGAACGGATCGGGCAAGTCGCACTTCCTCCGGCTGCTGGCCCGCGGGGGCACCGATCCCGACGGTCGCCTCGGGCACCTCACGAGCACCGGCGCGGCGCTCGATCCCGTCGCGCACACGGGGCGGGCGATCCTCGGCGCCCGGGTCGTGCCGGGCTGGTTCGCGCAGACCCACCGCCACCCCGAGTTCGACGGCAAGACGCTGCTCGACATCCTGCACCGCGGGGAGGACGCCCGTGCCGGGCTGCCCCGGGATGCGGCGAGCAGCGCCCTGGATCGCTACGGCCTCGTCGGCCAGGCGGAGCAGACGTTCGACAGCCTGTCGGGCGGCCAGCAGGCGCGGCTCCAGATCCTGCTGCTCGAGCTGTCGGGCGCGACGCTGCTGCTGCTCGACGAGCCGACCGACAACCTCGATCTCGTGTCGGCCGAGGCGTTGCAGGACGCGCTCGCACGCTTCGAAGGCACCGTTCTCGCGGTCACGCACGACCGGTGGCTCGCGAAGTCGTTCGACCGCTTCCTCGTCTTCGGCTCCGACGGCCAGGTGTTCGAGTCCGACCAGCCTGTCTGGGACGAGACCCGCGTCGCGCGCGCACGCTGAGGGCACAGGGCTGGCGTGGTCCGCCGGGCGTGGGCGTTTCGTCTCGCTCGTTCCTCGCTCGCTCAACGACCGTGACCTCCGGTCGTTGAGCGAGGGAGCGCCAGCGACTGAGACGAAACGCGCGGGATGCCCACGGGCTTCGCTGGCTTCGGGCGGTCAGACCCCGGCGGGTAGGCTGGGCGGGTGAGCATGGACATCGAGCTCGGCCGGGCCAAGCGTGCGCGTCGCGCCTACACGTTCGACGACATCGCGGTGGTGCCCTCGCGGCGCACGCGCAACCCCGAAGACGTCTCGACGACGTGGACCATCGACGCGTTCAGCTTCGACATCCCGGTGCTCGGCGCACCCATGGACTCCGTCGTCAGCCCGCGCACGGCGATCATGCTGGGCCAGCTCGGCGGCCTCGGCGTGCTCGACCTCGAGGGCCTGTGGACCCGCTACGACGACCCGACACCGCTGCTCGCCGAGATCGCCGGCCTCGACAAGACGGCCGCCACCCGCCGCATGCAGGAGGTGTACGCCGAGCCGATCAAGCCCGAGCTCGTGCGGGACCGCCTCGCCGAGATCCGCGCTGCCGGCGTCACCGTCGCCGGTGCCCTCACGCCGCAGCGTACCCAGGAGCTGTACGAGACCGTCGTCGCCGCGGGCGTCGACCTGTTCGTCATCCGCGGTACGACGGTGTCGGCCGAGCACGTCTCGAGCGTCGACCAGCCGCTCAACCTCAAGAAGTTCATCTACGACCTCGACGTTCCCGTGATCGTCGGCGGAGCCTCGACCTACACCGCCGCGCTGCACCTGATGCGCACCGGCGCCGCCGGCGTGCTGGTCGGCTTCGGCGGGGGAGCGGCGTCGACCACGCGCGCCACCCTCGGCCTGCACGCCCCCATGGCCACCGCCGTCGCCGACGTCGCCGGCGCCCGCCGCGACTACCTCGACGAGTCCGGCGGGCGGTACGTGCACGTCATCGCCGACGGCGGCGTGGGCACGTCGGGCGACATCGTCAAGGCGATCGCCATGGGCGCGGACGCCGTCATGCTCGGTGTCGCGCTCGCGCGGGCGACGGATGCCCCGGGCAAGGGCTTCCACTGGGGTCCGGAGGCGCACCACTCCAAGCTGCCGCGCGGTCGCCGCGTGAAGGTCGACCAGGTCGCCTCGCTGGAAGAGGTCCTGTACGGCCCGGCGCCGGTCGCCGACGGCACCGCGAACCTCATCGGCGCACTGCGCAAGTCGATGGCCACGACCGGATACTCCGACCTCAAGGAGTTCCAGCGCGTCGAGGTCGTCGTCGCGCCGTACGCCGCGGGATGACGGATGCCATGACCGACGCCCGCCCGGATGGTGGGGCGGACCTCGTGCCCGAGGCGTTCCCGCCCACGCTCCGCGAGGTGATGCTGCGACCCCGCTGGATCGGGATGCTGCTGCTCTGCCTCGTCGTGGCGGGCGTGTTCGCGTGGCTGGGGCAGTGGCAGCTGGGTCGTGCGGTGCAGACGAATCCGCTGCCGCCCGGCGCCACCGAAGAGGTGCAGGAGCTCGCGGAGGTCGCCGCGCCCGGCGAGTACCTCCCCGAGCCGCTCGTGGGTCAGCGCGTCGAGACCGCCGGCAGATGGGTGCCCGGCGACTTCATCGTCGTGCAGTCGCGCTTCAACGACGGCGTCGAGGGCTACTGGGTGACCGGTCAGCTGCGCATCGACCCGGCTCGCACCGAGACGTCCGCACCGACCTCCGTCGCGGTCGCACTGGGGTGGGCCGCCACCGAGGACGACGCGCGCGCCGCGATCGAGCAGCTCGAGGAAGCGGCATCCGCGTCCTCATCCGATGCCGCCGCCGTCGAGGTGACGGGGCGCCTCATCTCGGACGAGGGCCCGCTGCTGCCGCCGCGCGGCAGCGACCCGCAGACGTTGACCCGCATGTCGCCGGCCGCGCTGCTGGGTCAGTGGCACGACGTCGAGGGGCTCTTCGTCTACCGTCCCTACGTGGCGTCCGTGGACCCGGTCGCCGGCCTCGAGGCCATCTCGTCGCCGGCGCCTGCGGAAGGGTCGGGCATCAACTGGCTCAACATCTTCTACGCGCTCGAGTGGGCGGTCTTCGCCGGCTTCGCGTTCTATCTCTGGTACCGCCTCGCGAAGGATGCCTGGGAGAAGGAGACCGAAGACTTCGAGGATGCGCGACGCGAGCCGGGGGACGAGCCGGAGCCCGCGGCATCCTGACTCCGCACCGGTGCGTCGGGCGCAGCTCGTGAGGTCCCGACGCCCGACGGTCGCGGCGAAATCCCGCGGGTAGACTGGGGGCCATGCCCCGCGCCCCGAAGCTCGCTTCCTTTCCGGCGATCCGCGGAGCCCTGAAGTTCTACCAGGTCTGCTCCATCATCACCGGCACGATGCTGCTCCTGCTGGTGGCCGAGATGATCGTCAAGTACGCGCTCGGGTACGAGCTGTTCCTCGGTGGCTCCGGCGGGTTCCTGTGGTTCGCGCCGGTCGTCGAGACCGCCTCCGGTCTCGAGTCGACGGGCGACGGGTTCAACCTCTCGCTCGGCATCCTCGTCGGCCACGGCTGGTTCTACGTCGTCTACCTCATCTCGTGCTTCCGCGTGTGGAGCCTCATGCGCTGGAACCTCGGACGCCTGGCCATGCTCGCCGCCGGTGGCATCGTGCCGCTGCTGTCGTTCTTCATGGAGGCGCGCGTCGCGCGCGACGTGAAGACCTACCTGTCCGAGCGCGAAGCCGCTGAGCTGCACTCGCGCGCCGAGCACTCGTCCCTCACCCAAGCGATCCCGACGGAGAACAAGCGTTGACCGAACTGCCCACCTCTGCCGCGGCGCAGGCCGATCCCCCCGCCGAGCCGGCGGCCGCCACCGAGCAGCGCCCGGTGCTCGTCGTCGACTTCGGCGCCCAGTACGCGCAGCTGATCGCACGGCGCGTGCGCGAGGCGGGCGTGTACAGCGAGATCGTGCCCCACACCGCGAGCGCGGCCGACATCGCCGCCAAGAACCCGGTCGGCATCATCCTGTCGGGCGGTCCGTCGTCGGTGTACGAAGAAGGCGCACCCGCGCTCGACGCGGGTGTCTTCGACCTCGGTGTTCCGACGCTCGGCATCTGCTACGGCTTCCAGGTGATGGCGCAGGCGCTCGGCGGCGAGGTGGCCCACACCGGACTGCGCGAGTACGGAGCGACGGATGCCGCGGTCACGGGTGACGGCGGCATGCTCCTGGGCGGGCAGCCGGTGGAGCAGAACGTGTGGATGAGTCACGGCGACCAGGTCGCCAAGGCCCCCGAGGGCTTCGCAGTGCTCGCGTCGACCGGTGCGACGCCGGTCGCCGCGTTCGGCAGCGACGAGCGCCGGTTCTACGGCGTGCAGTGGCACCCCGAGGTGAAGCACTCCGACTACGGGCAGAACGTCATCGAGAACTTCCTGCACAAGGCCGCGGGGCTGCCCGCCGACTGGAACAGCGGCAACGTCATCGCCGAGCAGGTCGAGCGCATCCGCGCGCAGATCGGGTCCGGCCGCGTGATCTCGGCCCTGTCGGGCGGCGTCGATTCGGCGGTCTCCACCGCGCTCGTGCACGAGGCCGTCGGCGACCAGCTGACCGCGATCTTCGTCGACCACGGGCTGCTGCGGAAGGGCGAGCGCGAGCAGGTCGAGAACGACTACGTCGCATCGACCGGCGTGCGCCTCGTCACGATCGACGCGCGCGAGCAGTTCCTGTCGGCGCTCGAGGGCGTCAGCGATCCCGAGCAGAAGCGCAAGATCATCGGCCGCGAGTTCATCCGCTCGTTCGAGGCCGCCGAGCGCGAGCTCGTCGCCGAGGCAGCCGCCGACGGCGAGCCCATCCGCTTCCTCGTGCAGGGCACGCTCTACCCCGACGTGGTCGAGTCCGGTGGCGGAACCGGCACCGCGAACATCAAGTCGCACCACAACGTCGGCGGCCTCCCCGAAGACCTGCAGTTCGAGCTCGTCGAGCCGCTGCGCACCCTGTTCAAGGACGAGGTGCGGGCCATCGGCCGCGAGCTCGGCCTTCCGGAGGCGATCGTCGCCCGCCAGCCGTTTCCGGGCCCCGGCCTCGGCATCCGGATCGTGGGTGAGGTCACCGCTGACCGTCTCGAGATTCTGCGCGATGCCGACGCCATCGCCCGGGAGGAGCTGACCAAGGCCGGCCTCGACGGCGAGATCTGGCAGTGCCCCGTCGTGCTGCTCGCCGACGTGCGCTCGGTCGGTGTGCAGGGCGACGGCCGCACCTACGGCCACCCGATCGTGCTGCGTCCGGTGTCGTCGGAAGACGCGATGACCGCCGACTGGACCCGTCTGCCCTACGACGTGCTGTCGAGGATCTCGAACCGCATCACCAACGAGGTGCGCGAGGTCAACCGCGTCGTCCTCGACGTGACCTCCAAGCCGCCGGGGACCATCGAGTGGGAGTGATTCCGCAGACGCCTCGGGCCTTCGGGCCCGGGGCGTCACTGCTTTCGCCCGGGCGGCCCGTCACGGGAGCTGCGGAGACGTGCGGGAGGATGGACGCGTGAGCCCGGACCGCGACCACCTGCTGCCCGATGCCGACTACCTGCTGCTCGGCAGCCGTGTGGCGCTCGGGCTGGACGGCGGATTCGCCGTCGCCGTGCCTACGCGGCTGCGGCTGCTGGCATCCGCTGGCGCGACGGATCCGCTGCAGCTCAGCGTCGACGGGGCTTCCCCGGACGTGCACGCCGCTCAACGGCAGGCGTTCGTCGACGCCGGACTGCTCGAGCGCACGACGTCGGCCCGCAACCTCTTCGACGACATCGCGGGCGATCCGTCCTGGCTCTTCGCGGCCGGGGAGCCGGCGCACGACGGCGCCTGCGAGCCGGCCGTCGAGTACCGGGTGGTCGCGTCACCCTCGGGCGCGCCGATCGTCTCGCTGCCGGTTCTCCGCGACGACCCGACCTGGCATCTCTCGGACACCGCCCTCATCGTCCACGCGCCGCACGGCGACCGCGTGCTCCGCGGGTTCCGCAGCCTCTACACCGCGTGGCTGACACACCTCGCCGACGAACGGCGGGCTGCCGCGCGCGATCCCGAGCGGATGCTGGTCGTGATCTTCGAGTCGCGGCAGATCGGCGAGGCGATGACGGAGTGGAACGACCCGCGCGTCCGGCTCGTGCACACCGTCCACAACTCGCACCTGCCGGCGCCGCACGATGACCCGGACGCGCCGGTGACCGGCATGTGGCAGCGGTGGCTGTCGACGGTCGACCGCTACGACGCCGTGCTGTTCCCGACTGCTGCCCAGCGCGACGAGGTCGCCGCTCGTTTCGGCGACCCGGGCACCTTCCACGTCGTCCCGAACACGATCGAGCTCGGCGCGGAGCCTCCGGCTGCGGCATCCCGCGACCCGCACCGGGTCGTGATGCTGAACCGCCTGGCACCGCAGAAGCGCGTCGACCTCGCGATCCGCGCCTGGTCGCGGGTGGCCGCGGTGCTGCCCGATGCGCGCCTCGACATCTACGGCGACGGCCCGCTTCGGGACGAGCTGCAGGCGCTCATCGACGACCTCGGTCTTTCGGCATCCGTCACCCTCCACGGCGCGACCGACGACCGCGACGCGATCTTCGACCGTGCGGCGCTGTTCGTCACGTCGACGGCGTTCGAAGGACAGGGCCTCTCGATCGCCGAGGCGCTGGCGCGGGGCCTCCCGGTCGTGGCTACCGACGTCCGCTACGGACCGCGCGAAGCGGTCGGCGACGCCGGCGTGCTGGTGGCCCCCGGCGACGTCGACGGCCTTGCCGCGGCGATCATCGAGCTGCTGCGTGATGACGCCCACCGCGCCGCGCTGTCGCTGCGCGCGCGCCGCGCCGCCACCGCCTTCACCGCCGACGCCGTGCGGCCCGCGCTCGTC
>NZ_JBJDRK010000060.1:0-24837 GCF_044987405.1 Microbacterium sp. ZW T2_14
TCCCCACCCCGAGGAGATCCGACATGGCCGGACCCAGCCACGACCCCGCCCTGTATCGCACGCGCGACGTGGTCCCGGTGCGCCGGGCCCTCGTCTCGGTCAGCGACAAGACCGACCTGCTGACCCTCGGCGAGGCGCTCGCCGCGGCGGGCGTGGAGATCGTGTCGACGGGGGGGTCCGCCACGCTGCTGCGGGAGGCCGGTCACACCGTGACCGACGTGTCCAGTGTCACCGGATTCCCCGAGTCGCTCGACGGCCGCGTCAAGACGCTGCACCCGAGCGTGCATGCCGGTCTGCTGGCCGACCTGCGCCTCGAAGACCACGAGCGGCAGCTGGACGCGCTCGACATCGCGCCGTTCGAGCTCGTCGTGGTCAACCTCTACCCGTTCGTCGAGACCGTGCGCTCGGGTGCGCAGGGCGACGACGTCGTGGAGCAGATCGACATCGGCGGCCCTGCCATGGTGCGGGCCTCGGCGAAGAACTACGCCAACGTCGCGATCGTCGTCTCGCCGTCGTCGTACCCCGCCGTCATCGAGGCGGTCCGTGCCGGCGGAACGAGCCTCGTGCAGCGCCGCGAGCTCGCCGCCCGTGCCTTCGCGCACACCGCCGAGTACGACAGGGCCGTCGCGACCTGGTTCTCGGAGGGCACGCTCACCCAGCCCGACCTGCCCGAGCACCTCACCATCAAGGCGGAGCGCCTCGCGACGCTCCGGTACGGCGAGAACGCCCACCAGCGCGCCGCGATCTACACGCGCAACGGCGGTCACGGCATCGCTCAGGCGACCCAGCTGCAGGGCAAGGAGATGTCGTACAACAACTACGTCGACGCCGACGCCGCACTGCGCGCCGCGTTCGACATGGTGAAGCCCGCGGTCGCGATCATCAAGCACGCGAACCCCTGCGGCATCGCCGTCACGGCCCCCAATGCGCTCGATCCGATCGCCAGCGCCCACCTGCGCGCGCACGAGTGCGACCCGGTGTCGGCGTACGGCGGAGTGATCGCCGCCAACGGCACCGTCACGCTCAAGATGGCGGAGAACCTCAAGGACATCTTCACCGAGGTCATCGTCGCCCCCTCCTTCGAGCCGGCGGCGCTCGAGGTCTTCAAGGCGAAGAAGAACCTCCGCCTGCTGCAGCTGCCCGAGGACTGGCAGCAGGAGCGCATGGACGTGCGCCTGGTGTCGGGCGGTCTGCTGCTGCAGGACGCCGACCGCTTCCCCGACGACATCGAGTCGGTGGCGAAGGACTGGCAGCTCGTCTCGGGCGAGCGCCCCGCCGACGAGGACATGACGAACCTCATCTTCGCGTGGAAGGCGTGCCGGGCCGTGAAGTCGAACGCGATCGTGCTCGCGAAGAGCTCCGCGACGGTCGGGATCGGCATGGGCCAGGTCAACCGCGTCGACTCCTGCCGGCTCGCGGTCGAACGGGCCGGCGACCGCGCAGCAGGTTCGGTCGCGGCATCCGATGCGTTCTTCCCGTTCGCAGACGGCCCGCAGATCCTGCTCGACGCGGGCATCTCGGCCATCATCCAGCCCGGCGGGTCGGTGCGCGACGACGAGGTGATCGCCGCAGCGCGGGAGGCGAACGTCACGATGTTCTTCACCGGAGAGCGCCACTTCTTCCACTGACCCGTCGCGCCGGCCAGGACCGCGAGAGTGCAGCAGGTGGACGAGGGGTAGGGACTTCGCCTAGCTCTCGTCCACCAGCTGCACTCTCGGCGATCATGGCGGATGAGCGGCGCACGACGACGGGATCGGATGCCGCCACCGCCGTGTCCGATTTCCGCGAGCGGGTGTCGGGGGAGCGTGTCAGGCTAGGGGCATGAGCCTGGCCATGACATTCGACGAGAGGTATCGCGCGATCGACTCGCGCGACACCCGCTTCGACGGGCAGTTCGTCACGGCGGTGCGCTCCACGGGCATCTACTGCCGGCCCAGCTGTCCGGCGCGCACGCCCAAGCCCTCGAACGTGACGTTCTACCCGACGAGCGCCGCCGCGCACGAGGCGGGCTACCGGGCGTGCAAGCGGTGCCTGCCCGAAGCGGCGCCCGGATCGCCGCAGTGGAACCTGCGTGGCGACACCGCGGGCCGTGCGATGCGCCTGATCGCCGACGGGGTCGTCGAGCGCGAGGGCGTTCCGGGGCTGGCCCGCCGACTCGGCTACTCCCCGCGGCACCTCACGCGACTGCTCACCACCGAGCTCGGTGCCGGCCCGCTCGCGCTGAGCCGTGCGCACCGCGCCCAGACGGCCCGCATGCTGCTCATCGGCACCGACCTGCCCGCAGCCGACGTCGCGTTCTCTTCGGGATTCGCCAGCGTGCGCCAGTTCAACGACACCATCCGCGAGGTGTTCGGGATGCCGCCGCTCGACCTGCGCGCGCGGCGCCGGCTCGCACGACCCGGCGAGCGGCACGCCACCGCGCCCGGTGAGCGGCACCCCGCCGCGTCCGCGTCGGCGGCACCCGGCGTCACGATCGACCTGGCGCTGCCGCACCGCGGCGCCCTGGACGCGGCAGACCTGTTCGCGTGGATGGGCGCTCGTGCCCTGCCCGGCGCCGAACTCGCCACGGCCTCGACGTTCGCCCGGACGCTCCGCCTGCCGCAGGGGCCCGCGTGGTTCGAGCTGCGCCTCGACGACCTCGGCCGGGTGCGGCTGCGTGCCGCGCTGACCAACCTCGCCGACCTCTCCACTCTCGTCACCCGGGCCCGGCGCCTCTTCGACCTCGACGCCGACCCGGACGCGGTCGACGACGCGCTGGCGCGGCATCCTGAGCTCGCTCTCCGCGTCGCCGCGCTGCCCGGCATCCGCGTCCCGGGCGCGGCCGATCCGCACGAGATGCTCATCCGCGCCATGGTCGGCCAGCAGATCACCGTGGTGGCCGCCCGCACCGCCCTCACGGCCCTGACCGCCGCCCTCGGCGAGGAGGTGCCCGCCTTCGCCGGTCTGCTCACGAACGACGGGCACGTGGCGGCAACCGCCGCTTCCACCGCCGATGGCGGCGGTGGGTCGGCGGACCGCGAGCAGGCGTCAGCGGCGGGCGCGGCATCCGCTCCGGCCCGCTTGTTCCCGACGATGGCGGCGATCGCCGAGCGCGGCGCCGACGTGCTGCGCGGTCCGGCGGCGCGCATCCGCGCCATCACGGGGGCCGCGGCGGCGCTCGCGGACGGCACGCTCACGCTCACGACGGGCGACGACGCCGCCGAACAGCGCGCCGCGCTGCTGGCGATGCCGGGCATCGGCCCGTGGACGGCCGACTACGTGCGCATGCGCGTGCTCGGCGATCCCGACGTGTTCCTTCCCGGCGACGTCGCCGTGCGCTCCGGCGCTGCCGCCCTGGGCCTTCCAGCAGATCCGCGCCCGCTCGAGGAATGGGCGGCCGGCACCGCGCCATGGCGCAGCTATCTCACCGCCCACCTGTGGCGGGCCGTCCCGCCGAAGGCACCCGCTTCCTCCCGCAGAAACACCGGCTCATCCCGCACCACCGGCTCATCCCGCAGCACCGGCCCATCCCGCAGCACCGGCTCAGCCGACGCGAACGTCCGCCCGTCCGACACCACCACCGGAGGCATGTCATGACCACCGCCACCATCCAGACCGTCGACACACCCGACGGCGCGTTCACGATCCTCTCCGACGACCGCGGGCGCGTGCTCGCGTCCGGCTGGTCCGCCGACCACGGGTCGATCCTCACCCGCCTGTCGGCCCGCGATCGTCCGTCGGTCCTCGAGACGGGACGGACGGATGCCGCGGCCGCCGTCGCCGCCTACTACGACGGCGACCTCGCCGCCATCGACGAGGTGGCGGTGTCGCAGCACGGCACCGAGATGCAGCTCGCCGGCTGGGCGGCGCTCCGCCGGATCACTCCCGGCCGGCCGTTGACGTACAGCGAGTTCGCGAGCGAGCTGGGGTCCGCGAGCGCGGTCCGCGCCGCGGCATCCATCTGCGCCCGCAATGCGCCGGCCCTGTTCGTCCCCTGCCATCGGGTGCTCCGCAGCGACGGCACGCTGGGCGGCTTCGCGTGGGGTCTGCCGGTGAAGCAGCGGCTCCTCGACCGCGAGGCCGGAGTGCCCGCGCTCGTCGCCTGACCCCCGGCATCCCCTGATCCCCGGCATCCCCGGCATCCCGGGCCGTCCCCTGACGGTCCGGGATGCCTGCGTGCGTGGGGCGCCCGGGAAGATCTTCCGGGGAGGCGGAAAGCGCTTGTTGTGCTCAGCGTTCTCCCAGGTATAGGCTGGAGGGCTGGCGTGTCGTTTCGGCGGATGCCAGTCCCCGTCCCACGTTCAAGGAGGAAGCCATGTATCAGGCCGTCGTCACCACGAAGCCGATTGTCTTCCTGCCTGTTCTCGGGACCACGCGCGTCGCCCTCGAGGGATAAGCCCCGGGCCGACCTCCGCTGATCCGCCGCATCCGCGGCACCCGCGCATCACGTCGCGCGGCAGAGGATCACCAGCTCCCGCGTTCTGGCACACAGGACGCCTCTCCGGCGACCCCGCACGCTGTCTGTGCGGTGCGCCGTCCCCGCCGTTCCCGCGGCATCGAAACACCCCCGCCACACCACTCGCCAAGGATCATGACTACGTCTTCCGCTGAAAGACTCTCCACTCCCCGCGCGCTCGCGCGCCTTCTTCCCTACGCCAAACCCGTGCTGCCGCGACTGATCATGGGCGCCGTCAGCGCGCTCTTCGCCAGCCTGCTCGCGCTCGCCATCCCGCTCGTCCTCGAGCAGATCGTCCAGGGCCCCATCGCTTCGGGCGACGTCAGCGCCATCTGGTGGGGCGCCGGAGCGATCCTGCTCCTCGGCCTCGCCGAAGCCGGCATGGTCTGGCTGCGCCGCTGGTTCGTCCTCGCGCCCGCGACCCTCGTCGAATACGACCTGCGCCAGACCTTCTACGCGCGCCTGCAGCGCCTTCCGGTGGCCTTCCACGACCGTTGGCAGTCGGGGCAGCTGCTCAGCCGCATGATGCAGGACATCAGCATGCTGCGCCGCTGGCTCGCCTTCGGTCTGGTGCTGCTCGTCGTGAACGTCCTCACGATCGCCGTCGGCACCGCGCTGCTCTTCCGCTGGCACTGGCTGCTCGGAACGATCTTCCTCGTCACCTCGGCGCCGCTCTGGTACGCGGGCTACCGGTTCGAGAAGACCTACGGCACGCTCGCGCGCCAGTCCCAGGACCAGGCGGGCGACCTCGCGACGTCCGTCGAGGAGAGCGTCCACGGCATCCGCGTCCTCAAGGCGTTCGGCCGCGGAAAGCACGCGCTCCAGCGCTTCACGCGACAGGCCGAGACGCTGCGCGAGACCGAGCTGCGCAAGGCGCGCGCGGTCGGGTGGATCTGGTTCTGGCTGGTGCTGCTCCCCGACATCGCGTTCGCGCTGTGCCTGGGTGCGGGCATCTACCTCACCGCCATGGGGCAGCTGCAGGGCGCAGAGCTCATCGCGTTCTTCGCGATGGCCACCGTGCTGCGCTGGCCGATGGAGTCCATCGGCTTCCTGTTCTCGTTCCTGCTGGACGCGCGCACCGCGACCGACCGCCTCTTCGAGGTGTTCGACGAGGAGAACGCGATCGTCGATCCCGAGAACCCGGTCTCGATCGAGCGCCCGCAGGGCGAGCTCGTCTTCGAGGGCGCGCACTTCCGCTACCAGGATGCCGCGTCCCACGAGCGGGACCTGCTCGACGGCGTCGACCTGGTGCTGCGTCCGGGAGAGACCATGGCACTGGTCGGCCTGACCGGTTCGGGCAAGACGACGCTCACGACGCTCCCGACGCGCCTCTACGACGTGACCGGCGGTCGCGTGACGCTCGACGGCGTGGACGTGCGCGATCTGACGCTGAAGGAGCTCCGCCGGCACATCGGAATGGCCTTCGAGGACGCGACCCTCTTCTCGCAGAGCGTGCGCGACAACGTGCTGCTCGGGCGTGAGGACCTCGTCCCCGGCAGCGACGAGGCCGAACGGGTGCTGCGTGAAGCGCTGGGCGTCGCGCAGGCGGGATTCGTCGACGAGCTGCCCGATGGCGTCGACACGATCATCGGCGAGGAGGGGCTGTCGCTCTCGGGCGGCCAGCGTCAGCGGCTCGCGCTCGCGCGCGCTGTGGCCGCTCGTCCGGCGGTGCTCGTGCTCGACGACCCGCTGTCGGCGCTCGACGTCGACACCGAGGCCCTCGTCGAGGATGCGCTTCGTCAGGTGCTGTCCGAGACCACCGCGCTCGTCGTGGCGCACCGGCCCTCGACGGTCATGCTCGCCGACCGCGTGGCGCTCCTGGAGGCCGGGCGCGTGACGGCGGTCGGCACGCATTCCGAGCTGCTGCGCACCAGCAGTCATTACCGACACGTGATCTCGAGTCTCGAGGTCGAGGAAGCACGTATGGAGGCTGCGCGACAAGCGCAGGAACCGATGGGGGAGGTGACCCTGTGAGCACCACGGTGACCGGAACGAGCGGCGAAGACCGCTCCGATTACACGCAGGCCGAGAGCAAGGAGATCCGCAGGCGCTCGCTGCGCCTGCTGGGCTCGCTCATCACTCCGGTGCGCGCGCAACTGATCCTGGCCGGCGTCGTGCTGGTGGTATCGACCGCGCTCCGCGTCGCGGGTCCGTGGCTGATCGGCATCGGCATCAACAACGCCCTGCCGGCTGCGGTGGAGCAGATGGACTGGATGCCGACGATCCTCGTCGTGCTGGTCTACCTGGTGACCGCGATCGGCGGTGCCGCCCTCATCGGCTGGTACGTCGTCGTGGCCGCGCGCCTCACGCAGGCGGTCATGCTCGACCTGCGCAAGCGCATCTTCCTGCACACGCAGCGGCTGAGCCTGGAATTCCACGAGTCGTACACGTCGGGCCGCATCATCTCCCGTCAGACCAGCGACCTCGACACGATCCGAGAACTCCTCGACGGCGGTCTCAACGAGCTCGTCTCAGGCATCCTGTACGGCGCCTTCACGCTGGCGGCGCTGTACATCGTGGACTGGCAGTCGGGCGTGATCCTGACCGTCATGGGCATTCCGCTGTACCTGCTGATGCGCTGGTTCTACTCGCGCTCGCAGCTGGTGTACCGGGAGTCGCGCGTCATCAGCGCGAAAGTGATCGTCAAGTTCGTCGAGACGATGACGGGCATCCGCGCCGTGAAGGCCTTCCGCAAGGAGGACCGCAACGACGAGGAGTTCGGCGCCGTGGCGATGGACTACCGCGACGTGAACATGCGCTCGATCCGCCTGTTCGGCACGTTCGAGCCCGGCCTCATGGCCGTGGCGTCGGTGACCCTGGCGGTCGTGATCGCGTGGGGCGGCATCCGTGTCGTCGACGGGGCGATGGAGATCGGCTTCCTGCTGTCGGCCGTGCTGTACGTCCGCAACTTCTTCTCGCCGCTGCAGGAGGTCGCGTTCTTCCTGAACTCGTACCAGTCCGCCACGGCGGCGCTCGAGAAGGTCTCGGGCGTGCTGGAGGAGGAGCCGACGGTCCCCGACCCGAAGCAGCCGGTCGACCTCTGGACGGCGAAGGGCCACCTCGAGTTCCGCAACGTGGAGTTCGGGTACGGCAACGGGCGCACGATCCTGCCGGACTTCTCGCTCGACATCCCCGCCGGGCAGACCATCGCGCTCGTCGGCACGACGGGCGCCGGAAAGTCGACTCTCGCCAAGCTCGTGTCGCGGTTCTACGACCCGACGCGAGGCGCGGTCACGCTGGACGACGTCGACCTCCGGTCGCTGCACCCGAAGGATCTGCGGCGCGCGATCGTCATGGTCACGCAGGAGGCCTACCTCTTCAGCGGCACGGTCGCGGACAACATCGCGCTGGGCAAGCCCGACGCGACGCTCGACGAGATCAAGGCCGCTGCGAGAGCCGTGGGGGCGGATGCCTTCATCGAGGCCCTTCCCGACGGCTACGACACCGACGTGAACAAGCGCGGTGGGCGCGTCTCGGCGGGGCAGCGGCAGCTGGTCTCGTTCGCGCGCGCCTTCCTCGCGAACCCGGCGGTGCTCATCCTCGATGAGGCGACGGCGTCGCTCGACATGCCGTCGGAGCGTCAGATCCAGGATGCGCTGCAGACGCTGCTCGCCGACCGCACCGCGATCATCATCGCGCACCGTCTGTCGACGGTCGCGATCGCCGACCGCGTGCTGGTCATGGAGCACGGCCGCATCATCGAGGACGACGCCCCCGAAGCGCTGATCGCCGGCGCCGGCAAGTTCGCCCAGCTCCACAGTGCCTGGAGGGAGTCGCTGGTCTGACCTCGAGTCCTCGCCCGAGGACGGGGTCGCCGGCCTCCGGGCGGGCGACCCCGGGCCTGGAGGGAGTCGCTGGTCTGACCTCGAGTCTGGACCTTCTCAACCCCGCCTCGCGAGACCCGGATGCCCCGGCCCACCTGTCCACACAGGGCCGGGGCATCCGTTGTCCTGCGGGATTCGCGCGCGCCCGAGTGTCGGGGATCTGCCCGGACTCGGACGATTCCCGTCGTTTTCGCCGAGTCCCAGCAGATCTCCGATCGGCGTCCGACGCCCGGCCGCGGACATCCGCCGGGACTCGGACGCATTCCGCCGAAACGGCCGAGTGCGGGCAGATCGCCGAGCGCGGGCGGATCGTGTCAGGCGCGGGCGATCGACACCGCGTGGGCGAGCGGATGCTGCGG
Organism: Microbacterium sp. ZW T2_14; assembly: GCF_044987405.1. Classification (NCBI taxonomy): domain Bacteria; kingdom Bacillati; phylum Actinomycetota; class Actinomycetes; order Micrococcales; family Microbacteriaceae; genus Microbacterium; species Microbacterium sp. ZW T2_14. Next base: position 8,619 of record NZ_JBJDRK010000060.1, read on the forward strand.
CGCGAGGTCTGCGAGCGCGGCGGCCCCGTCGATCCCGTGCCCGCGCGGCTCCACGAGCGTGACGTTCAGCTCGCTCGCGGCGATGTGCGACGAGAACGCCTCGAGCAGCTGCGGCGAGCGGAAGACTCCTCCGATGGCGCACGCCGCGAAGCGCTGGTCGGGATCGTCCGAGCGGACGCGGCGGAGCGCCGTCTCGACGCTGTGCGCCAGTTCCCCGCCTGCGCGCACCGTGATGTGCTGCGAGACCGCGTCGCCGTCGGAGGCCAGGCGCGCCACGTGTTCGGCGAGCGAGGCGACGACGCTCACCCGGTCGTCGGCGGACTGCAGGTGGATGTACGCCTGCCCGAGGTCGGGCCAGCGCTCCTCGGCGACGGCGCGCAGCCGGGTCGCCGGTCCGCGCCCGTCGAATTCGCGCATCACGGCGTCGAGAGCCTCGCGCCCGATCCAGTACCCGCTGCCGGCGTCGCCCATGAGGTAGCCCCACCCATCGACGCGCGCGACGCGCTCGGCGCCGACTGCCAGCGTGACCACGCCGGTGCCGGCGGCGACGACCGCGCCACGGGTGTCGCCCAGGGCGCCGAGGAACGACGTCGTCGAGTCGTGCGCCAGGATCACCTCGCGCACCGCCGGATCGGCGATGCGGGCGAGGAACTCGGCGGCATCCGACTCCTTGGTCGTCAGCCCCGACACGCCGGCGCTCACGACCGAGGCCTCGGCGCCGGTGCGCTCGATCGCGGCGTGAGCGACGGCGGCCAGCTGCGGCAGCAGCGGTTCGTGGGTGCGGATGCCTGGGAACAGCAGGTCGTGCTCGCGCACGCGCACCTTGATGCCGGTCTGCCCGGCATCGATCGCCAGGACACCCGGGGTCACGTGGTCACCGCCGCGTACCGCTCGCGGAGGAACTCGCCGGCCGGCTTGCCGTACGGGCAGTAGTCGTCGTTCTCCGCCGCGTCCTCGGCGGCGTAGAGCGCGGGCGGCCAGTCCCACAGCATGAACCCGCGCACCCAGGGGCGCGCGTCGCACGCGGCGAACATCGCCTCGTAGTAGCGCAGCTGCGCGTCGCCCGAGGGGGCGCCGGCCAGCGACCAGTCGTTGGGGCGGTCGGGTGAGCCCTCGCGTGAGGGGCATCCGGCCTCCATGAAGAAGAACGGCTTGCCCGTCGCGGCGACAGCCTTCTCGATGCGGTCGAGCTCGGCATCCCACCGGTCGATGGGGTAGTAGCCGCTGGAGGTGACGACGTCCACCGCATCCCACCACGCGAGGCGGTCCTCCTGGTACTTGTCGCAGTTGTACGTGACGACGCCCGAGTACACCGCGCGCACGGCGGCGATGAGGTCGCGCCACTCCGCCTCGCGGGCGTCGGCGCGCACCATCTCGCAGCCGATGCAGAGCATCTCGCAGCTCTCCGCCTCGGCGATGCGGGCCGCGTGCAGGATGAACTCGCGGTAGGAGGCGAACCACTCGCCCCAGGTCGGCTCGCCCGGCACGTCCTGGTCGAAGAACCCGATGTGAGCGCGCCAGGTGCCGTCCGCGACGTTGACGACCGGCTTGAGGCACACGTTGAGACCCAGCGCCTTCGCCTCGCGGATGGCCCACACGATCTCTTCTTCGGTGACCGTCGGCGCCTCGCGGAAGCGCACCTCGGTGGACTGTGCGGTGTCCTGCAGGGCCGCATAGGCGATCGCCGTCCAGTTCACCCCGTGCGCGGACATCGCCCGGAGGGACTCGGATGCCGCGGCCGTCGCCCACGTGCCCCGCACCCCCGTCCAGCCCCAGGTCATGCCCGCCACATACGGCTCCAGTGCCTCGGCCGTGTCGACGCTCACGACGCGACCAGTTCGTTGGCCGTGCGCAGCACCCGCGGATCCGAGAGTGCGGATGCCGCGAGCCCGTCGCCGTCGTGCCGCACGAGCAGCGTCGTGCTCTCGCCCGGCAGCAGGGTCACGAGCGCGTCGGACGCGACGGCATCGGGATCGATCTTGTCGACGAGCAGGGTCAGATCGCGCACCAGGGCGGCAGCGGTCAGAGTGACCAGCGTGCCGTCGGCAGCGCGCTCGGCGCGAACGTCGACGCGCGCGGCACCGAGTGCCGAATCGCGCGGCTCGGCGAAGAACCAGAAGCCGCGCACCTCGTCGACGCCGGCGACGACCAGCTCGCTCGCGGCGTCGGACGCGGTGACGACGTCGCCGGGAAGGGGCACGGTGATCGTCTCGCGGGGTGCGAGCGAGACCGGCGCGGTGAATACGGCGAGCTCGTCGCCGGCGAACCCGACGCGGCGCGCCACCAGCTCGCCCTGCCAGGCCTCGGCGGTGTCGTTGACGAGCACGGCGGCCAGCCCGCCGTCACGAGGCTGCACCGTGACGGCCCTCGGGGCGAAGGCGTTCTTGAGCGCGTAGTACAGCGGCTTCGGGCGCTCGTCGCCGTCGATGGCCGCCCACGAGGTGACCGGCCAGCAGTCGTTGAGCTGCCACACGACCGCGCCCTGGGTGTGCGGCGCCCACGAGCGGAAATGCTCGAGCGCAGTGCGGACGGCCAGAGCCTGGTTGAGCTGCATCGCCCAGTGCCAGTCCTCCATGGCCTCCGGCATCCGGAAATGGGGGATCAGGCCTCCGGTGAGCTTGGTGTTGCCCTCCATCGCCTTCTGGTGGACGATCATGCCGGGCGACTCGGGCGTGAGCGGGTCGTCGCTGATCGAGCGGACGAGCGTGCTCCACGCCGGCGGGCCCTGCCAGCCGAACTCGGCCACGAATCGCGGTGTGTGGTCGCGGTACGTCGTCCAGTCGAGCCGGTTCCACTGCTCCCACAGGTGCATGGAGCCGTGCTGCTCGTCGTTGGGGTGGGCTCCGGTCTGACGCTCGCCGTCCCAGCCGGCACCCGGGCTGAACGGGCTGCCCGGGGCGTACGGCACGTGAGGGGCCAGCTCGGCGATCAGCTCGGGGAAGAGCTCGTAGTAGTAGTGCGCGCCCCAGGTCTTGCCATCCAGGCGCTGCTTCCAGCCCCAGTCCTCGTACCCCCAGAGGTTCTCGTTGTTGCCGGTCAGCAGCACGAGCGAGGCATGGTGGCCGAGCCGGACGATGTTCTCGCGCGCCTCCGCCTCGACCTCGGAGCGCAGCGGCTCCTCCTCGGCATACGCGGCGCACGCGAACAGGAAGTCCTGCCAGACCAGCAGGCCGAGCTCGTCCGCGAGCTCGTAGAAGTCGTCCGATTCGTAGAGTCCGCCGCCCCACACCCGGATGAGGTTGAGGTTGGCGTCGAGCGCCTGGTCGAAGCGGCGCCGCAGGCGGTCTCGCGTGACGCGGACCGTCAGGGCGTCGTCGGGGATCCAGTTGACGCCCTTCACGAAGATCGGCTGGTCGTTGACCACGAGGGTGAACGGCGTGCCGGACTCGTCGGGCGTCACGTCCCACCGCACATTGCGGAACCCGACCACCCGGTGCGTCGCGTCCAGCGGGTGCGGGCCGTCGCCGCCCTGCAGGCGGACGTCGACGACGTACAGCGGCTGCTCGCCGTAGCCCGCCGGCCACCAGCGCTGCACGTCCGGCAGCTCCAGTCGCACGTGCGCACGATCGCCCTCGACCTCGACGACGGTGCCCGGAAGCGACCCGTCGTCCAGCCCGGGTCCGTTCACCGCGACGCTCACAGAGAGGGGGACGGTCCCCGCGGCCCCTCCACGCGCCGCTGACCCGTCGCGCGGAGCTTCCGGCCGCGTGGCCGCGCCCGCGCGCTCGATCTCCACCTCGACCTCGATGACGCCGCCGTCGCCCGCCGGCGTCGCGACCACCCGCGTCTGCGCCAGCCGCGCGACCGACCACGACTCGAGGCCGACCGGCTTGACGATGCCGCTGGTGTACGTCGCGATGCCCCAGTCCCAGCCGAAGCTGCACGCCGACTTGCGGATCGCGTCGTACGGCAGCGGATACGGCCGCTGTCGCACGCCGAGGGCGGCGCTCTGCTCGTTGGCGTACTTGATGGGGGAGCGGAAGCGCACGACGAGGTCGTTGTCACCCTCGATCAGGGCGTCCCGCACGGCGAACCGGTAGGAGCGGTGCTGGTTGGCCGTCGCCCCGATCTCGTGCCCGTTCAGGGAGATGGTCGTCACGGTGTCGAGACCCTGGAAGACGAGATCGGTGCGGTCCGCGGCATCCCGACTCCACGTGAACGTGGTGGCGTACGTCCAGTCGACGAGGCCGATCCATGCGAGCGCCGACTCGTTGTCGTCGAGGAACGGGTCGGGGACGAGGCCGGCCGCGAGCAGGTCGGTGTGCACGCAGCCGGGCACGGCGGCGGGGACCGTGGCGTCGAATCCGGCCGGTGCCGGACCGGCTTCCGCGCGGAGGGTCCAGCCCGAGTCGAGGGGACGGAACGAGAGGGCGGTGGTCACTTGACGGCTCCTGCGGTGAGGCCCTTGTAGATCCATCGCTGCAGCAGCAGGAAGGCGACGAGGGTCGGGATGATGACGAGGACGGTGCCGGCCGAGATGACCTCCCACTGGGCGCCGAACGGTCCCTTGAACCGGAACAGCGACGTGGAGATCAGGCCTTCGGACGGCAGATAGAGGAATGGTGCGTAGAACTCGTTGTACACCGCGATGCCCTTGATGATGACGACCGTCGCGATGGCGGGGCGCAGCAGCGGCAGGATGATGCGCCAGTAGATGGTCCAGCGGTTCGCGCCGTCGATCATCGCCGCCTCGTCGAGCGAGACCGGGATCGACTGCATGAACTGGATGAACAGGTAGATCGCGATGATGTCCGTGCCCATGAACAACAGGATCAGCGCGGCCTTGGTGTCGTAGAGCCCGAGGTTGTTGATCAGCTGGAACGTCGCCACCTGGCTCGTCACGCTGGGGATGAGCGTCGCGACGAGGAACAGCCCGAACACCAGCTTCTTGCCGCGGAACGCGAACCGGTCGAGCGCGTACGCGGCCATGGTGCCGATGAAGATCGTGCCGGCGAGCGAGACCACGAGCACGATCGTCGTGTTCACGAAGCCCTCGAGCATCTTGCCGCTGGTGAACGCCGTCACGAAGTTGTCGAAGTTGAACCAGTTCTCCGGCGGGTCGAAGGGGCCGGTCTGCGCGTACTCCGGTGCGGTCTTGAGGCTGGCGAACACCAGCACCGACAGTGGCAGCAGCGTCAGCAGCGACGCGATGATCAGGCTGAGGTACTTCGCCGTGGTGGCGCTGACGCCGCGGAGGCGCTCGAGCGGGGAGCGGCCGCGGATCGTGCGAGGGGGACTGGTGCGCAACGGCATCGTGCGCAGCGGTTCGGTGGTGGTCATGTCAGGTCGACCTTCTCGTCGGGGAACACCTTGCGCTGGATCCACGTGATCACCAGCACGATCGCCAGCAGCACGACGGCCATCGCCGAGGCGAGGCCCACCTGCCGGAAGCTGAACGCGGTCTGCAGCGTCTGGATCACGAAGGTGGCGGATCCGTTCGCGCCGCCGGTCATGATGAAGGGGATCTCGAACACGCTGAGGCTGCCGGCGATCGCGAGGATGAACGAGAGCCCGATCACGCGCCGGATGCCGGGGAAGATGATCGCCCAGAACTGCTGCCAGCGGCTCGCGCCGTCGAGGTCCGCCGCTTCGTACAGCTCGTGCGGGATCGACTGGATGGCGCCGAGGAAGAGCACGAAGTTCATTCCCGTGTACCGCCACACCGAGGTGCCGGCCAGCGACCAGTTCACGACGTCCGGGTTGCCGAGCCACTGCGGCGGGTCGGCGACTCCGAACCAGCTCAGCACCGTGTCCAGCGTGCCGCCGGGCTGGAACAGGTAGAGGAACACGAACCCGATCGCGACGCCGTTGATGAGATACGGGAAGAACAGGATGCCGCGGAAGAGGTTCGAGAAGCGCGTCGAGAAGCTGAGCAGCGTGGCGAAGTACAGGGCGATCGCCATCTGCGCGAAGGACGCGAAGAAGTAGTAGAGGCTCACGCCGAACACCGAGAAGATGCGCGGGTCGGTGAAGACCTGGACGTAGTTGTCGAGTCCGACGAAGTTCTTCTCGAGGTCGATGCCGTCCCAGTCGGTGACGCTGAAGTAGAAGAGATTCAGCGCCGGCCAGTAGGTGAACAGCAGCAGCAGCCCCACGGCTGCCGCGAGGAAGAACCAGGGAGTGAGGTGCTGCAGGATGCTGCGCCCCGCCGAGCCGCCCCGGCGGCGGTCGGTCCGGCGGGACGACCCGCCGAACCGCCGCGAGCGCGCGGGGACGGAGAGGACGGCAGGGGCATCCGCCGGTGCCGCACCCGGAGTTGCGATGGCCATGTCTCTGCCGTCCTCCCGCTCAGCCTGCGAGCTTCTCGACCGAGGCGCCCCAGCGCTCGTTGAGCTCGGCGAAGTAGCTGTCCTTGTCGCCGTCGGCGGCGCCGCGGGCGATGTCGATCAGCTTCTGGCGGTAGATCGGGCCGTACAGGTCGATCTGCGAGTCGCTGGAGACCTCATTGAGGAGGCCCTCCTTGCCGGCCGGCGCCGGGTTGATCTCCATGAGCTCGACGCCCGCGGCCTCGAAGTCGGTCAGCGAGTCGGGGAGCGCGGCATCCTTCAGCGGAGAGACCATGCCCTGCGCCTCGGTGTAGCCGGAGTCGGCGACGACCCACTGGATCCACGCCCACGCGGCGGCCTTGGCCTTGGAGTGCTTGCTGACGGCGAGGTTGTAGTCGCCGCCGATGACGGAGTACTGCGTGCCGTCGACGCTGGCGGGGAAGGTCATGAAGCCGATGTCGTCGGCCGAGCCGCCGTTGTCCTCCGCCGCGGCCTGCATCTGCGAGATGGCCCACGATCCCAGCGGCATGGTGGCGATCTTGCCCGTGCCGAGGTCGACCTTCGACTGCTCCCAGTTGGTGGTGAGGGGGTCGTCCTCCGTGAGGCCGGCCGCGACGGTGTCGTACAGCAGCCCGTCGATCGCGTAGATGTCGGTGCCCTCGGTCCACGGTGCCGGGTCTTCGGCGAGGGTGATCGGGGCGTCGGCGTCGTGGGTGACCGCGCCGAGGCTGCCGAAGCTCTGCGTCAGCGGCCAGCCGTCCTTGTAGTTCGTGTACATCGGGATCGCGTCGGTGTTGTCGGCGACCTTCTGCAGCGCCTCGAGCCAGGCCTCCTCGCTGGTCGGCAGCTCGGTGACGCCGGCCTCTTCGAAGACCTTCTTGTTGTAGACGATGCCGTTGGCGTTGCCGCCGAACGCGATCCCGTACTGCGTGCCCTCGTAGCTTGCGGCAGGCAGGAAGCGGTAGGTGTCCTCGAAGTCGGCGGTGTCGCCCAGCGGCTCGAGGAACTGCTCGTACTGGTCGGGCTGGATCGCCGGGATGCCGATGACATCGCCGTAGTTCGTCGTGCTCATGCGCGTGAGCATCTCGCCGGCGTAGTCGGTGATGCCCTCGAACGTGACCTTCACGTCGGGGTACTTCTTGTTGAACTCCTCGGCGTACTTGTCGAACGTGCCGTCCTCGACGAGGTCGGTGCGCCAGGTGACGACCTTGATGTCGCCCTTCACGTCGCCGTCGATGGTGTTGTCCGGGTCGCCCGCGCCGCCGCCGCCCGCGCAGCCGCTGATCGCGACCGCCGCGGTGGCCAGCAGCGCGATGCCCGCGAGTGCTTTCTTCGCCATGTGATGTCTCCTTGTCAGGTTCGCCCTTGAACTGCCGGTGCGCGTCATCGCACCGTTGCATGGTTCGTCGCGCCGTCAGATTAGACATACTCGAAACGGTTCCGCAACTGTTCGATGTCAGCGCTGTCTAACCGTGTCCGACGGGGCGTGTCTGATGAGAAAGCCAGCTTTACCTGGGCGTTTATACGTGACTGGAGACGATGCCGCTCTGCAATGTCCACGGAATGTCCTACGTGGACATTGCCGGTGTCAACTGCTAGCGTGAACCCCGGCAAGGAGGCTGGCGATGACGGTTCAGCAGCGAGCGACCCTGGAAGACGTCGCCCGGCTCGCGGGGGTGAGCTCGAAGACGGTGTCGCGCGTGTTCACACACCGGGACCTCGTCGCACCCGACACGGTCGACCGCGTACTCGTGGCGGCCAAGCGCCTGCGCTTCCGTCCGAACCCGCTCGCGCGCAACTTGCGCCGCGGGGGTCCGACGAACACGATCGGCTTCATCATGGGGGAGCTGAGCAACCCGTTCTACTACAAGCTCGCCGCGGGCATCGAGCGGGAGCTCGCCGCCAGCGGCTACTCGCTCGTCGTGGCGACCACCGATGACACCGCCGAGGGCGAGGAACGGGTCGCCGATGCACTGCTCAGCCAGCGACTGGGCGCGCTCCTGCTCATCCCGGTGGCCGACGACCAGTCGTATCTCGAGGGCGAGAGACACCTGGGAACCCCGATCATCGCGATCGACCGTCCCGCGCGGAATCTCGTCGCCGACTCGATCGTGCTGGAGAACCACCGCGGCGTCTTCGAGGCCACGACGCGCCTGCTCGAACGCGGGCATCGGCGCATCGGCTACATCTGCAATCCGGCATCCGTCTACACGCAGGCGGAGCGCCTGCGGGGCTATCGCGACGCGCTCGCCGCGTACGGTGTCGCGGACTCGTCGAGGTGGGAGCGCCTGGCTGACGACTTGTCGACACCGGCCGACGGATTCATCGCCGACCTGCTCGATCAGGACGACGCGCCGACGGCGATCATCACGGGCAACAACCGCGTGACGGTCGCCGCGCTGCGCGTGCTGCGCGATCGCCGCGACGCCGACACGGCCCTCATCGGCTTCGACGACTTCGACACCGCCGACGTGCTCGGCGTGACCGTCGTCAGCTACGACCCGCTGGCGCTCGGTCGCGCCGCTGCGACGCTCGCCATCGAGCGCATGAAGGACCCGGCCGGCTTCACCCGTCAGCTCGAGATGCCGACCTGGCTGGTGCCCCGCGGCACCGGCGAGCGGCCGCCTGCTCCGTGAGCCGCGTGAACGTCTCCGCGGGGCTCGGCGATGCGTCCCGCGACGAGTCGCACGTCAGGTGCGCGCGACCGAGACGGCGTCGGCCAGCGGATGCCGCTTCCCGAGGCTCGCGAGGGCTACTGCGCCGTCGATGCCGTGGCCGAGCGGCTCGACCAGCGAGACCGCGAAGCTGCTTGCGGCGAGGTGCGATGTGAACGCCTGATGCAGCTGGCCGGAGCGGAAGACTCCGCCGATCGCGCACACGGAGTACCGGGTCGTCGGCCCTGGCTCGGTGGCGGACGGCTCCCCTCCGGTACCCTCCGAGACCTGCCGAAGTGCGGTCTCGACGCTGTGGGCGAGCTCGCTGCCGGCTCGCACGGTGATCCGCTGCGACACGGGATCGCCGTCGTCCGCCAGCCTCGCGACGTGCTCTGCGAAGGAGGCGACGACGCGGACGCGATCGGGGTCGCCCTGCAGATCGATATAGGCCTGCGAGAGGTCGGGCCAGCGCTCTTCGGCGACGTCGCGCAGCTGCGTCGACGGTCCGCGGCCATCGAACGCGCGCATCACGGCGTCGAGGGCTTCACGCCCGATCCAGTACCCGCTGCCCGCGTCGGCGATCAGGTGTCCCCAGCCGTCCACCCGCGACACGCCGGACGCGCCGACGGCGAGCGTGACGACCCCGGTGCCGGCGGCGACCACGGCGCCCTGTCGATCGCCGAGGGCGCCCAGGAAAGACGTCGTCGAGTCGTGCGCGAGGACGACTTCGTGCACGCCGTCCGCTCGCATGTCGGCGAGTAGTGTCGCGGCGTCGGCCTCCTTCGCGGTGAGACCCGAGACGCCCGCTGTGACGATCGACGCGGGCCGTCCGGTGCGCTGCACTGCCGCGCGAACCACTGCGGCCAGCTGCCGCAACAGGGGTTCGCTGGTGCGGATGCCGGGGAAGACGAGATCCTGTCCGCCGCTGCGGACCTTGATGCCGGTCTGGCCGGCGTCGATCGCCAGTACTGCGCTCATGCGGTGTTCCTTGTCGAGTTCGTGTCCGGGGTCGGCATCCGGTCCGCGCGCGACGGTGCTCACCACGCGCGGACCGGAGGGTCGATTCAGTCGGCGGAGATCGACTCGATCTCGTGATGGCCGGGATCGAGCGAGAGATTGATGCCGCGTACCTCACCGAGGAGCCCACGGCACGCGTCGGAAAGTGTGGTGAGATCGATCACCACGGCGTCGACTCCGGTGTGCGAGCCCTCGACCGGGCCGACGGCCGCAGCCTCGCACCAGGTCCAGCCCGGCCCGAGCTGCAGTGCTGTCCGGATCTGCGTGCCGGTCGTGCTCGTGAGCTCGATCCGCAACGCCGTCTTGCCCTCGAGGTCCCAGCCGCCGAAGCTGCCGCTCCAGTCCGCGCTGGGCAGATCCAAGAGGAGCCTGCCGTCCACGGCGCTCACCGTTCCCGCGCCGTTGGTCTGCCATCCCTGCGCGCCGTCCTCGAAATCGAACAGCACGGTGGGCGGCTCGATGCCCCGCACCGCGTCGAATCTGAACAGCCAGCGCGCCAGCTCGATCCGGCTCACCGGGCGCGAAGGCGCGAACCGATCATCGGCGATGGGGTCGATCACACCTGCGCTCGTGACCCACGCGACGGCGACGGCCTCGGGATCGGAACTGTCGACGTCGTCGAAGCCGACTCCGTCAGGCGCGGCAGGTTCTCCGGCAAGGTGCCACAGGGCGCCCGCGACGTCGGCGCGGGTGGCGATTCCGGACGGCGCCGGACCGGGCGACTGCGCGTCGGGACGGTACGCCGCCAGCACCTCGGCGAGCTCGATTCGGCCGAGCTTGCGGTTCGGGAGGAACCGGCCGTTCCCGCCCGCGAGGTCGATCACACTGTCGTGCAGCCATTGCACGGCGTCGTAATCGGCGTGCGTGCGGGGGACGTCGGGATACACCGGCGCCGGCGGGTCGCCCGCCACAGCGCGAAGCCCGTCGATGACGATGCCACCGTCCGTCGCGCCGCCGTCGGCAGCGTTGATGAACACACTGAACTGGGTCACGTTGCGCAGTGTCTCGGGGTCGAGCCGTCGCTCCGCGTTGGCGGTGTCCCACGGTGCGGGTCGCCAATCGGCGAAGGGGATGGTCGCGAGGTACGGATCATCGAGCGTCAGGGACGGATAGGCCTCGAAGGCCACGCCGTCGGCGACCACCTGCAGCACGAGCTTGTTGCCCGAGCCGTCGGGATCGATCCAGGCCTGGAAATCCGAGAAGCCCGACCAATCCCCTTGGATCCTTCGCCCGATGCCCGTGTACGTCTGGCTCGCGAACGAATAGCCGATCCGCATGGCGGCGGCGCCGTCCCCGACGGCCGCGCCATCGGCGGCGTGGACCAGTTCGACGTGGTTGACGTTCTGGGGGACCCAGGAGCGGCTCAGCGCCGCCGAGTCGGCGTAGTTCTCGAAATCGTCGACGACTCCCGGCGCCAGGGACGGCTCGGGACCGAGGACCACGTGGGAATCCACCGAGGTCGCCTCAGATCCGCCGGAATACACGTGCAAGGTCAGCAATCGCGTCGTGTTGTCGAAGTCCTGCTGGGGCGCGTCCCACGTTCCCGTCCACCACATGTCACCCTCGGCCGGTGCCACGAGCTCGATCTCGCCGCCGGCTGACGCGCCGTCGATCGTCACGGTGACCCGATCGACGTCGTAGCCCGTCACCGAGGCACGCAGGGCGATGGGGCCGGCGACGACGCGAGCGCCATCCGCCGGGCTGGCCAGGTGCGCGACGCCGGACCTCACCGCGCTCGTGTCGCCATCCCACGCCTCGGGCAGGTCGTCCGCGAACAGTGTCGCGGGATCTGCGTGGTACGCCTGGAAGTCGGGCAGCATCTCCCCGGTGACAGGCGTGTACGCGGCGGAATCGCCGCCGTAGTTCGCCCAGGTCAGCATGTACGCGGTCCGGGCGGCGGACGGGTTCGACCCGATGGCATCGAGTACATCCGTGTACCAGTTCACATTGCTGTTCTCGCCGTCCGGACGCACTCCTCCCGAGATGCCGAACTCCGTGAACGCGCTGATCTTGCCGCGCTGCTCGGCGAGATCGCCCAGCATTGCGAGGTCGGCGGTGAGACCGTCGAGGAAGCCCTGCGAAGCGCCCGTGTCGTCGTACGTGTCGTACCCGAGAACGTCGACGAAGTCGTCGCCCGGATACGTCCGAAGGTACGTCGCCGCATCGCCGCCGAAACCGCCGCCGGGTGAAAACGCGTAGAGCAGGTTGTGCACGTCTTTGACGTCACGCAGATACTCGACCGTGAACCGGAAGAGCTCGGCGTATTCGCCCGGTGTGCCGAACGCGGCGCCCCACCAGAACCAAGAGCCGCCGTTCTCATGCCACGGACGGAAGATGATGGGGATCGCTGCGCCGTCCGCGTCGACCGCGTTGCGCGCAGTGACCGCGAAGCGATCGAGGTAGGCGCGCAGCTGTTCGTGATGCGCACCACCGGGCAGCACGGAGCGCAGCGGGTCGCCGGTGGTGTCGTAGAAGTCGCCGCCGGTGGCGAGGTTCTCCAAGTGCACGGTCATCGTGCTGATCGCACCGACATCGTGGGCCTGCCGGATGTTGCCCGCCAGAAGCAGTGCCTTCTCGTCGCGCTCGGCCTGCGACATTCCTGCCGTCTCGAGGGTGTCGAACCCGATGACCGCCGGATGGTCGCCGGTGGCCGAGAGGACATCGGACGACCAGCCGTCCTGCTCCTCGAACGAGGAGCCGAAGTAGAGGTCTTCCTGATGCCCGAACAGCACCCCCTGATCGTCGAGGTCGCGCAGGTAAGCGAACAGGGATCTCGTTTCGGGTGTGGCGTCGGCGTCCACCATGTCCACGCTGGCGGGTGCGGCCGCCGTCACGCCCTCGCCGCCGACCATCGCGGATGCGGCAGTCGCCGGTGCCCACAGCGTTACTGCGGCGGCGGCGGCGACGGCGGCGGCGGTGAGCCGCCGCGTGAGATTGTTCTTCATCGAACCTCCTACATGTTTCGAGCGGTCCCGGGCGGGATCGCGGGGAGCCCAGACGGGCTGGACGGGCGTATGGATCAGCGTTGTGGCGTGTGCTCGCGCAGGACGGCGACCGCTCCGGGTGGCAGCGAGACGAGTTCGGAGTGCTCGTGACCCGTCAGGAGATCTGTTCCGGAGGCTTGCGCCCATCCATCGACGTCGGCGTGGTTGATCAGGAACAGATACGAGGCATCCGACGACGCCCGTCGCACCGCTTCGACACCCGGTGCGACGACAGCCGTGGGACGGATCTGCGTCTCAGAGAGCACCCGGTCGACGAGCTCACCGAGGCTCGCGGCATCCAAGTCGGTCGACAGGTACCACGCCGTGCCGGCTCCCGTTCGCCGGCGGGTGATCGCGGGCTCGCCGGCGTAGGCACCGTCGGCGTAGGACGCGACCGTCTCGACGCCGGCGTGCTGCGGCGCGCGCATCCGCTCCATCCACCGCCGCCCGGTCCAGCCGTTGTCCAATCTGACGGCGTCCTGGCCGTCCAGAGGGAACAGCTCCTCGCTGAGAGAGCCGGTCACGGATCGCAGTAGTCCCGGATACCCGCCTCTACGCACTGCGTTGCGTTCGTCGACGACTCCCGAGAACCAGGTGATGAGCACTGTGCCGCCAGACTCCACGTAGGCCTGCACAGCCTGGGCGTTCTCATCCGACAAGAGGAACAGCCCGGGGATCACGACGAGCCGATAGCGGTCGAGGTCCGCCCATGGCGGAACGATGTCGGTGGTGACGGCGCGCTCGAACAGCGCGTTGTGGATCGCGCGCGCGGTGTCGGCGTAACCGTGACCATTCATGGGTTTGAGGCCGCTCCGCAGAGCCCATCCGGCTTCGTTGTCGTGGAGGAGCGCGACATCCGCCGGCTCCACGATCGAGCCCTGGACCTCTGCGAGCGCGGCCACCTGTCGGCCCAGGGCGATGACGTCACGGAAGACCGCGCTATCCGGTCCGGCATGCGGCACCATCGCCGAGTGGAACTGTTCGGTGCCCGATGTGGAGGCTCGCCATTGGAAGAACATCACGCTGTCCGAGCCGCGGGCCAGATGCGCGATCGCATGCCGGCTGATCTCTCCCGGCACCTTCGGCTGATTGATCGGATGCCAGCTGCCGGCTCCGGCGGCGTGCTCCATGAGCATCCATGGACGCCCACCGCTCATGCCTCTCATGCGGTCACCGCTGAAGGCCAGGTCTTCATGCTTGAGCGGGTCGGGCCCGAACGTGTAGTGGTCGTTGGCGACGATGTCCATCTCGCCGGCCCAACGGGTGTAGTCCACCACGTCGGGGCCGAGGCCCACCATGAAGTTCGTGGTGATCGGCACGTCAGGCGTCAACCGCCGCAATACGTCCTTCTCCGCACGGAAATGCGCGAGGAGTTCATCGGAAGAGAAGCGCTCGTAGTCGAGGAGGTGCCCCGGATTGTGCGCGGTGATTCCCCACGGCGTCGTGACCTCCTCGAAGGAGGAGTACGTGTTGCCCCAGAACGACATGCCCCACGCCGCGTTGAGCGCTGTCACCGTTCGGTACTTGGCGGCCAGCCACTCCCGGAAGCGTGCGTTCGAGATCGGGCAGTGACAACGCGCATTCCCGCCGCCGAGTTCGTTGCTCACGTGCCACATTCGCAACGCCGGATGCCCCGCTGCATGCTCGGCGAGACGCTCGACGATGCGCAGGGCGTAGGTGCGGAAAACGGGAGAGGAGGGGCACCATCCGAGGCGACCACCAGGCGCCAGCGGATGTCCGTGCGTGTCCTGCGGAAGGATCTCCGGGTGCAGCCGATGCAGCCACATCGGCACCGCAGCAGTAGGTGTCGCGAGGTCCACACCGATGCCGTTGTCGGAGAGGAGGTCGAGCATGCGATCGAGCCATGAGAAATCGAAGTGCCCGTCGCGCGGCTCGTGGATCACCCACGAGAACACCCCGAGGGTCACGAGGTTCACACCCGCCTCGTGCATCAAGTCGATATCTTCGAGCACGACATCCCACGACCACTGTTCCGGGGAGTAGTCACCGCCGAAGGACAGCCCTTTCGTCGGCCAGCGCACTTCCCTCATTGCGTCGCCGCCGTGTCGCCGAGCGCTTCGGACGGGATCGCGAAGCGCGCCGCCTGGGACGGAAGCAGGTCGTTGGCGCAACGCACAGCCGCCGCGAAGTCGTCCGCAGCCGCACCTGCGGGTGATGTGATCTGCAACACCGCGCTCTCGCCGGCGCGCAGGGTGACCATGCCCTCGTCGACGCGGGCAGCGGGGTCGACGACATCGGCGTGGCAGAACACATCGCGGGCGAGGGAGGTGGCGGTCACCGTGAGTGCGCAGCCGTCCGGGGTCGGTGTCGCTGAAATCTGCAGAGGATGCGGGTCGAGTCGCTGATCGACCACCTCCGCGCCGTGCCGGAGCGCCGGCGCCATCTCGGCGTCGGGGTCGTCTGCGGTCGCCACCACCACCTCCGACGCGCGATCACCGAACATCGCGACGTCGGCGGGAATGGTCGTCGTTGCAGCGCCGCGGGCGGGAACCTCGACGGAGAGCGTGGCCGTGGCGAGGACCGCTCCGTCCAGAGTCTCCCGCGCGACCGTCCATGTGCCGGCCAGAGGCTCTGCCGTGTCGTTCACGATGACGAGTGCCAGAGTGTCGTTCTCAGGCTCGACGCCCTCCCATGCGGCGGCGCGGGCATCGGCCGAGGCGCGCGGCTGGATGGTGGCCAGGCGGGGGGAGTACGCAGCGCGCAGCGCGTACCAGAGCGGCTTGCGGTGTTCGTCGTGGTCGACGGCAGCCCACGACACCACCGGCCAGTTGTCGTTCAGCTGCCAGACGATCGTGCCGCTGTTGTGCGGGGTGAGCGATCTCATGTGTTCGATGCCGAACCGCACCGCGTGCGCCTGGTTGAGCTGGGTCGTCCAGTGCCAGTCGTCGAAGGTCACCGGGTCGGGCAGGTGGCCGCGCCAGCCGCGCTCGAGCTTGACGTTGCCCTGATGGGCCTTCTGATGGACGAGCATCTGAGGGCCGAACGGGTCGAGCGGCTCGTCGTGGACGACACGCGTCAGCGTCGACCGGGCCGGTGGGCCCTGGAAGCCGAACTCCGACAGGAACCGGGGCTTGTAGCGCGCATAGGCCGTGTAGTCCTCGCGGTTCCAGACATCCCAGATGTGCATGGTTCCGTACCGCTCATCGTTCGGATGCCGATACTCGCCGAACGAGTACGGGCTCGCGGGCGCGTAGGGACGGGTCGGGTCGAGCTCGGCGAGAATCGCAGGGAGCATCTCGCGGTAGTAGTGGTCGCCCCATCCCCGGCCGCCCAGCAC
>NZ_JBJDRK010000061.1:0-24808 GCF_044987405.1 Microbacterium sp. ZW T2_14
CGCGCCGGCGGCCAAGAGAGCGACCCGGTCGTGCGCGCCTGTCAGCACGCCGACCACGAGTCCCGCGCCGGCCGCGCGGCCCGACGCGACGTCGCTGGTCGTGTCGCCGACGACGACGACGGATGCCACCGACGACGCCTGCGCCTGGATCACCGCCGTCAGCACGAGGTCGGGCGCGGGGCGGCCCCGGCCGACGTCCGCGGGAGAGAGGGCCGCGTCCACCAGCGTCCGCCAGCCCAGGCCGTCGAGGATCGCGTCACGCGTGGCCGGGGCGAAGCCGGTGGTGAGCACCAGCGACAGTCCCGAGGCCCGCAGCCGAGCGAGCGTCTGCGGCGCTCCGGCGATCGGCTCGACGCCCTCTTCCACGATGAGGTCGGCGTACGCGCGCTCGAACGCGGCGGTCGCCTCGGTGGCCCGCGCGACGTCGCCCCCGGCGAGGTGCGTGAAGACGTCGATCTTGGACTGGCCCATCGTGCGCCGCACGTACTCGAGGGCCTCGGCCCACGGCATCCGCTCGGCCACGCCCGTCTCGTTGGCCGCACGCTCGAACGCGCGCTCGACGACACCGTCGTCGCGGACCGTCGTGCCGGCCATGTCCAGCACGACGAGCTCGACGGGAACCGTGAGGCTCGCGGCCGCGGGGGTCAGGATAGCGGGGGTGGTCATGGGCGGATTCCTTCCGGGGTGGACAGCTCGGCGTCGACGCCGAGAAGAGGAGTGAGCACGGTCTCGGCGAGGCCGAGGCCGGTGGTCATGCCGATGCCGGTGGTTGCGGCGAGGGCGAGCACGCCCGGCTCGGGTTCGGCGACGAGGAACTCGTCGGGGCCGCTGGCGTACACGCCCTGCCACCGTTCGAGCACCGACGGGCGCGTTCCGAACAGGGTCTCGAACTCCTCGAGCAGCAGGTCGGCGGCCGCTTCGGGCTGGAAGGGGGCGATGCCCACAGCCTTGTAGTGCGTGTCGCCGACGATCACGGATCCGTCGGGGAGCTGCGTGTACATCTGGTTGAGGTCGAGGGCCGCCAGGTCGGGGCGCTCCGCGTGCAGGCGCTCCCGCACCGCGGTCGCTTCGGGCAGCGCCGCGAATCTGCCGTACCGCACCAGCGACCAGCCGGTGAGGAGAGGAGCGGTGACGGATGCCGCACCCCCGCGCACGCGCAGCATGTCGAGGCCGCAGCGCACGACGCCGACGCGTTCGGCCAGGTCGGGCAGCAGCTGGTCGAGGTCGTGGTTCACGGCGACGATCACGAGGCCGGCGTGGATGGGACCGCGGGTGGTGTGCACGCGTCCCGTCTCCACCGCCCCGACCGAGGTGCGCGTGCGGAACTCGACGCCGAGCGCCTCGAGGTGGGCGCGGATCGCGGCGGCCGCGGTGCGCGGGTTCGTCTGCAGGTCGGGCCGGATCCACGCGCCGCCTACGGCGACGCCCCGCCGCAACGACACCCGCTGGTCGAGCTCGGCACCGTCCAGCAGCTCGATTCCGCCGGCGAGCGCCGCCGCCTCGAGGAGGGCGAGCTCATCCGTGTGGCGGGCGACGACGAGCGTGCCCGACTCGCGCAGCCAGAACCCGGCATCTTGCGCGAGCCGCAGCCACAGCGGGCGCGACGCGTCGGCATATTCACGCGCGCGACCCGTCTGCGCCCCGATGCAGAGGTGGCCGAAGTTGCGCACCGTCGCACCCAGCGCCTCGGGCGCGCGCTCGATGACGACGACCCTCTGCCCCCGGCGGACCGCCGCGTAGGCCGCGCCCAGCCCGACGATTCCGGCGCCCACGACGGCGACGTCGAATCCGCGATTCATCGGAACACCTTCCGCATCCACATCGCGATGGCCTCGACCACCAGCACGGTGGCGAGGATCATCAGCACGATCGCAGTCACCATGCCGTAGTTCGCGCCTTGGCTCGCGTTGAGCAGGTAATAGCCGACTCCGCCACCGCCGACGATGCCCAGGATGGTCGCGGCGCGGATGTTGGTGTCGAGCAGGTAGAACGAGTGGCCGACGAGGGCCTGGGCGCCCTGCGGCACCGTGGCGCCGCCGTAGACCTGCAGGCGCGTGGCGCCGGTGGCGAACAGCGCGCGCTCCGGGCCGCGGTCGACCTCTTCGAAGGAGTCCGCGATGAGCTTGCCGAGAAGGCCCACACCGCCGACCGCGAGCGCGATCGTGCCGGCCTGCATGCCGAGCCCGGTGATCACGATGAGCACGATCGCGAGGATGATCTCGGGGATGCCGCGGATGCCGACGAGCGCGAACCGCGCCGCGCCGCGGACGCCGCCGTTGGGGGCGACGTTGCGCGCTGCGAACGACCCGAGCACCAACGAGGCGCCCAGGGCGAGCAGGGTGGCGGCCAGCGCGATGGCGACCGTTTCGCGGAGGGCTTCGAACATCACCTCCGCGCCGTAGACCCCGAAGGTGGGCGGCCAGAACTGCACGGCCACAGCGGGGATCTTGGCCCAGAACGTCAGGAAGTCGCCCCAGTTGATCTGGCACACCCAGACACCGGCGATCACGATGGCCGCCGCGACCCAGCCGGCGACGACGTTGCGCACGCGCTCCGACGTCCACGGTCGGCGCAGCGCCGTCTGCGGCGACTGTGCCCATGCCGCGCGTTGGGCCCCTGCCGCGCGTTGGGCCCCTGCCGCGCGTTGGGCCCAGTCGGCGGCCGGTCGCGGGGCGGGACGCGGGGCCGCGGCATCCTGATCCCGCACGAGCCGCCGGCCGACGAGCCGGTCAGCCCACGAGCCGCGGTCGCCCACGCGCCCGAGCATGGCCGCGCGCACGGCGCTCGAGACGATCTCCATCACGACGCACAGCACGAAGATCACGAGCGCGATGCCGAGGCCGAGGCCGTAGTTCAGGGACTTGAACGCGTACGACATCTCCAGGCCGAGGCCCGCTACGCCGACGTAGCCGAGCACCACCGACCCGCGCAGGTTGATGTCGTTGCGGTGCAGCACTGTGGCGACCCACGACGGCAGCACCTGGGGCAGGATGCCGCCGAAGAACTCCTGCAGGCGGGTGCCGCCGGCGGCGCGGATGGCGAGGCGCGGTCCCTCGTCGATCTGCTCGATCGCGTCGGCGAACATCTTGGAGATCATGCCGATCGAGTGGATGCCGATCGCGAGGATGCCGGGGAGGGCGCCGAGCGAGAACATCAGCACGAACACCATCGCGAGCACGACGTCGGGAACCGCCCGCGCCAGCACACCGGCGAAGCGGGCTGCCGCGCGCCAGCCGTTGCCCGGCGTGGTGTTGGATGCGGCGAGGTAGGCGATCGGCACCGACAGCGCCGCGGCCAGCAGGGTGCCGGTGAGCACGAGTCCCAGCGTGAGGGCGACGAGCCAGGCCAGCTCGGCGGGCTCGGGGAACGACAGCGAGCCGACGCGGGCGAAGAAGCGTTCCGCGTTCCCCCAGCTGGCGATCATGTCGGGGATCGAGATCTGCACCTCGCCGAGGGCGGCGACGGACAACGCCAGCAGGGCGAGCAGGGTCAGCCCTGCGGCGATGCGCTCGGGCGAGACGCGGCGCTTCGGTGCGCGCTGGAGCAGCGAGGGCGAAGGAGCCGCCAGGCGCGGGCGGTCGACGGTGGTGGTCATCGTGCCTGCTCCGCAGCGGCCTCGAGGAGGAGTTCGTCCTGCACGGCACGCAGTTCTGCCGTGGTGGTGGCGACGCGCCCGTAGATCTCCATGACCTGCGTCTTGCTGAGATCACGCGTGGGCAGGTCGAGAACGACCTGCCCGTGGCGGAGCCCGACGATGCGGTCGGCCCACGAGATGGCGAGGTC
Organism: Microbacterium sp. ZW T2_14; assembly: GCF_044987405.1. Lineage (NCBI taxonomy): Bacteria > Bacillati > Actinomycetota > Actinomycetes > Micrococcales > Microbacteriaceae > Microbacterium > Microbacterium sp. ZW T2_14. The sequence goes on from NZ_JBJDRK010000061.1 coordinate 3,784, forward strand.
GACCTGGTGCAGGCTGCACACCACGGTGAGCCCCTCGTCGGCGGCGATCTCGCGGATCAGCGCCATCACCTGGTCGCTCGACTCGGGGTCGAGCGAGGCGACGGGTTCGTCAGCCAGGAGAACGCTCGGATTCTGCATCAGGGCACGGGCGATCGCGACGCGCTGCTGCTGGCCCCCCGACAGGGTGTCGGCGCGCTGGTAGGCGCGATCGAGCAGCCCGACGCGGTCGAGATGTCCGAGCGCGGCGAGCCGGCGTGCCTTCGAATACGACCAGAGGCCGAGCCGCGGGCCCCGGACGCCGGCCAGAGAGCCGGTCAGCACGTTCTCGAGCACCGTCAGCGACGGCACGAGCTCGAACTGCTGGAAGATGAAGCCGACGCTCGAGCGCAGGGCCCGAAGGCGCCGGCCGGCGAGGCGCGGCACGTCCTCGCCGAGCACCTCGACGGAACCGGAGGTCGGAACCTCCAGTCCGTCGAGGTGCCGCAGCAGGGTGGACTTGCCGGAGCCCGAGAGGCCGAGCAGCACGACGATCTCGCCGCGGTCCACGGTCAGCGAGACGCCGTCGAGGGCGGTGGTGGCGCCGAAGCGCTTGACGACACCGTCCAGTCGGACGACCGTCTCGGGTGCGGTGGTGTTCATGTCTGCTCGGTCCTCGTCCACGCGGTTCTGATCAGTGGCTGGGGATCAGCCCTGGCACTGGGTGGCGTCGGTCTTCTCGCAAATATCGCGGATCAGGTCGTAGTACGCGTCGTCGACCGGCTTGGTCTCGTAGAAGACGCTTCGGAAGCCGTCCGAGTCGGCGCTGTCGACGCCGCTGGCGATGATGTCGTCGATCGTGACCTCGGCGAGGATGTCGACCAGCTGGTCCTTGACGTCGTCGGGCAGCGTGTTCGAGTACACGAGCGGCGCGCCGGGGACCATGGTCTCCTCGATGACACGCACCTTGTCGGACTTCTCGACCTCGCTGTCCTCGGCGAACCCGGCCTCGCACTCGACGCCTTCACCGACCTTCTGCACGCTCACGTCATGCTTGCCCGCGAACACCGGGGTGACGTCGGTCTCGGGGTCGATGCCCGCCTCCAGCAGGTTGTACGACGGGAAGAGGTAGCCCGAGGTCGACGAGGGGTCGACGAAGCAGACCTTCTTGCCGGCGAAGTCGTCGAGCGACTGGATGCCGCTGGCCGTCGGGACGATCGCCTGCGAGAAGTAGCCGGGCTCCTGACCCTCTTCGGTGACGATCGACGAGATCGGGGTGAGCTCGGCGCCGTTGTTGGTCGCAGTGACGTAGGTGAAGCCCGAGAACGAGGCGACGTCGATCTTTCCGGCGATCGCTGCCTCGATGAGCGCGGCGTAGTCGGTGGACTCGTGGTATTCGACCGTCTTTCCGGTCTCCTGGGCGATGTAGTCCATCAGCGGCTGGTAGTTGGTCTCGGTGTCGGCCGAGTCGGGGACGACCCCGAAGACCAGGGTGTCGGCGTCGACGGCGTAGCCGGCGGTCGCAGCGGTGTCTTCTGTGGCGGCACCGGCGGTGCCGGAGCACGCGGACAGACCGAGAGCGAGGAGTGCGGCGCCGGCGAGTGCGATCGACGCGTTCTTTGCACGGAGGTTCATGACAGCCTTTCGGGTGAGGGGAGGGATGAAGAACCTCCAGAACTCTCCCACCCCCTCAATCGAGAAATGTACCTACGTAGTCATTGTTCAAAGGTTGTTCACCTAACTCGACGCGAGAAGAACACTCGGCGCCGCACCCGCTCTGGGCACCGCGGCCCTGAGTAGTATTCCCATGTGGCAGATACGGTGTACAAGCTGATCGCGGAAGACCTGCGCGGACTGATCGTCAGCGGCCGGCTCGCGCCGGGCGACGACGTGCCGACCGAGGCGGAGCTCGCCCAGCGCTGGAACACCTCGCGCGGTCCGATCCGCAACGCGCTCGCGACGCTGCGCCACGAAGGCCTCATCGAGACCACCCGGGGTCGGCCCGCCCGGGTCACCGCCCGAAAGGCGCATCAGGCCGTCGACGTGTCGATCCCGTTCACCCGCTGGGCGCGCGAGATCGGAGCGGTTCCGGGGGCGCGCACCCAGGAGGTGAGCCTGCGGCGCGCGGATGCCGTGAAGGCGGCGGCGCTGGGCATCGCCGAGGACGACCTCGTGGTCGACGTGCTCCGCCTGCGGCTGCTCGACGGCCGCCCCACCATGCTGGAGCGCCTCACGTACATCGAGCCCGTGGGTCGGGTGCTGTTCGGCGTCGACCTCGACACCGTCTCGATCACCGAGTACCTCGAAGCACACGGCACCGCGTCGGCCGATGTGGACCACGAGATCGATGCCATCGCGGCGGACGAGGCCGACAGCCGGCTGCTGGAGGTGCCCCTCGGCGCACCGGTCCTGCGCCTGCGCCGGGTCACGCGGGACGCCGCAGGGCGCACGTTCGAGGCATCCGACGATCGCTACCTCAGCGACATCGTCCGATTCACGGTCTCGGCTTCCGGCCGCTCACGCCAGGGCGACGCCTACGTGCGCCCGCTCGGCAGCGCCTGACGCTGCGGTCACATCGCGAGCAGCGCGATCCCGGCGACCACCACGGCCGACGCGACCAGGCGCGCGCCCGGGCGTGCCTCGCGGAGCACGAACGCGCCGAACAGACTGACCAGCACCACGCTGACCTCGCGCATCGGAGCGACGATCGACACCGGCGCGATCGTCACCGCCGCCAGCACGAGGATGTACGACAGTGGGGAGAGAAGGCCGAACACGAGCAGCCGTCGCCAGTCGGTGCGCAGTATCCTCACGCCCTCGGGGAGCCGCCGCCCCAGAAGGGCCGCGAACATCGGCACCTCCAGGGCGGTGCAGCCGACCATGAACGCGACCGGCGAGATGCTCCAGGTGCGCAGGGCCTGGGCATCCCACAGTGTGTAGGCGGCGATCGCCGCACCCGTGAGCAGTCCGAAGACGATCGCCGGATCGATCCGCCGTCCGGTGAGAGAGGTGCCGCGATCGATGAACCCGATGCCGATCACGCCGGCGATGATGGCGGCGACGCCGACGAGGGCCGGGGGCGAGAGCCGTTCTCCGAGTACGACGATGGCGACGATCACGGTGATCAGCGGGCCGCTCCCCCGAGCCGTCGCGTACACGGCGGAGAGGTTGCCGACCGCATAGCCGCGCTGGAGCACCAGCATGTACCCCACGTGCAGCACCGCCGACACCGCGACACCGAGCGCGAATCCGTGCAGCTCACCGGCGCCGAGCCCGCCCGTGAGCGGAACCACCGGCAGCCAGAGCACGGTACTCACCACCGACCCGGCCCACAGGAAGGGCAGCCCGGAGCGACTGGCTCCGTGGGCGATCACGTTCCACGACGCGTGAGCGACGGCCGCGGAGAGGACGAGCAGGAGGGCGAGCGGCGACACGGCGGACCTTTCGTTCGCCGCGGGCGCGACGAACCGGGTCCTCCGGGCTTTTGTCCTGTCAGATGACGACATGCCGCGCGGGCGGCACGTCGTGGCGCCGCTCGGACCAGGCGAGCCGTGACTCCGGAACCCTAGGCGCTATCGCGCACACCGTAGCATCCCGACATTGCGCGCCCGGGCCGGAGCCGCTCGAGGGGCACGCGCAGAGCCTGCCACGGGCGCTCCGCGCGGCCTAGCGTGGACTCATGGCTGATATTCGTGCCGAGGTGAAGGAGTTCCTGAGCTCGCGGCGGGCCCGGCTGACCCCCGAGCAGGCGGGGCTCCCCGCGTACGGCGGCAACCGCCGCGTCGCAGGGTTGCGCCGCGAAGAAGTGGCGATGCTCGCCGGCGTCTCGGTGGACTACTACGTGCGCCTCGAGCGCGGCAATCTCGCCGGCGCGTCGGAGGGCGTGCTGGATGCGGTCGCCCGCACCCTCCGACTCGACGAGGCGGAGCGCCAGTACCTGTTCGACCTCGCCCGCGCCGCAGGCCCCGCCCGCAAGCCCGCCCGACGTGCCGCGTCGAGCGTGCGCCCCGCCGTCATGCAGGTGCTCGATGCGATCACCGAGGCGCCGGCCTGGGTCCGCAACGGCCGGCACGACATCATCGCCGCGAACCTCCTGGCGCGCGCGCTGTACTCCCCCGTGTTCGACGACCCACGCCGGCCGGTCAACACGACGCGCTTCGCCTACCTCAACCCGGCGGCTCACGAGTTCTGGCGCGACTACGACCAGGTGACCCACGACTCCGCCGCGATGCTGCGGATGGAGGCCGGCCGCAACCCCCATGACCCCGACCTCATCCGGCTGGTCGGAGAGCTGTCGACGCAGAGCGAGCTGTTCCGCGAGCGGTGGGCGTCGCGCGACGTGAAGTTCCACCGCAGCGGACTGAAGCGCCTGCACCATCCGGTGGTCGGAGACCTCGATCTCAACTACGAGTCCATGGACCTGCCCAGCGAACCGGGCCTCGTGCTCAACGTCTACACCGCCCCGATGAACTCGTCGTCGGCCGATGCCCTCAAGCTGCTGGCGTCGTGGGCGGCCACTCAGGCTGCCGAGTTCGCCGCCCGCGACGCGACGGCGGGGACGGATGCCGCAGCCGCCGCGACAGCACGCTGACCTCCGGCATCCGTTCGCGCGGTCTTCACAGATCCCCGGTCGTCAGAGACCCACCATCGCCATGCCGCCGTCGTCGTAGCGATTGCCGACGACCACCGCGCCGAGGGCGTCGAGCGCGGCGACGTCGTCCGCCGACAGCGGCACGGCGGCCGCTCCGGCGTTCTCGTCGACGCGCTCACGCCGGCGGGTTCCCGGGATCGGGACGACGAACGGATGCCGCGACAGCAGCCACGCGAGGGCCACCTGCCCGGGTGTCGCCCCGCGTGCCGCAGCGACGTCGCGCACGCCGTCGACGATCGCCTGGTTGGCCTGCAGGTTCTCGGCCTGGAAGCGGGGCACCCGGCCCCGGATCTCGTCGGGGCCGAACGTCGCGTCCGCCGACACGGTGCCGGTCAGGAAGCCCTTGCCCAGCGGGCTGAACGGCACGAATCCGATGCCGAGTTCGACGCACGTGGGCAGCACCTCGGGCTCGGGGTCGCGGGTCCACAGCGAGTACTCGCTCTGCACGGCCGTCACCGGGAACACGGCATGGGCACGCCGGATCGTCCCCGCCCCCGCTTCGGAGAGTCCGAAGTGCTTCACCTTCCCCGCCGCGACGAGTTCGCCGACGGTGCCCGCGACGTCCTCGATCGGCACGTCGGGGTCGACGCGGTGCTGGTAGAAGAGGTCGATCGCCTCGACGCCGAGGCGCTGCAGCGACGCGTCCGCCACCCGGCGGATCTGCTCGGGTCGTGAGTCGGTGCCCTGCATGCTGCCGTCGACGATGTTCCACCCGAACTTGGTGGCGACGACCACCTGGTCGCGGATCGGGGCGATCGCCTCGCCCACGAGAACCTCGTTGTCGTACGGCCCGTACACCTCGGCGGTGTCGATGAACGTGACGCCGTGCTCGATCGCGTAGCGGAGCACGCCGATCATGTCGTCGCGGTCGCCGGGGTTGGGGCCGTAGCTCATCGACATCCCCATCGCGCCGATGCCGATCGCCGAGACCTCGAGACCCTGACCGAGCTTCCTGGTGTGCATGGATCCTCCTCGCGTGCGCCCGGGACGATCGCCCGAGGCATCCCCCATCTCACTCCCTCGAGGGCGTCGACGGGAGACCCCCATGGGACAGGTATCGCGAGACCCCCTGACACACGTGAGGGCCCGACCGTCCGGCCGGGCCCCCACCGTGTCGGCTCACGCAGCCGCGTTGATCGCCTCGAACAGGTTCTTGAACGAGGTGAGCGCGCTCTGCGACGGGTTCGCCGCCGTGCGCGCGGCTTCGCCCGCCTGGATCACGGCGCCGACCGTGGAGTCGGCCGTGCCGTCGCCGTCGGTGTCGACGGGATCGCTGAGCGCGATGGAGCCGTCGGCCACGTTGAGCCACAGCGAGAGCAGATGCGCGTCGAACTGGTTCTCGGCGTTCTTCGTCTGCTTCGGCCACAGCGCCGACACGGCCTGCGGGATCGTGGTCAACGGCACCTTCTCGTCGAACACGGCACTCAGCACCCGCACGACCGAGAGCAGGCAGAGCTTCTCGTCGACCGTGTGCACGGTGTTGCGCTTGTCGCGATAGTCGGTCTGCCACACGCCCAGCGTTCCGGCATCGGTGCTGGTGCCGAGGATCACGACCTGCACGTCGTCGGATGCCGAGCCCCCGTCGTCGTCCGACACCTCGACGCCGGTCGTCGCGGCGCACGCGATCGCGTACGTGTGCGGCGCGGCATCCGTCACGTCCCGAGGCTGGATGCTCGGACTCGGGTCACCGTCGACGGCCGGCGGGTTCACCAGGCTCGTGTGAGTGGCGGTCGCCCCGTCACCGTAGTCCCAGGCGAACACCAGGTCGTCGCTGCCCGGGTCGGTGCCCCGCGCCTCGAACGCCACCGGGTCGCCGGCGGTGCCGAACACGATGTCCTGCCCGTTCCAGGACGTCGTCGGCGGTCCGGTGATCTCGGCCGTCGGAGCGACGTTGGACACCGTGGCGGCGCCCCCGTCGGAGCCCGCGCCGCCGTCGTTGTCGGTGACGGTCAGCGTGACCGGGAACGAACCGTCGTCGCCGTAGACGTGCGTCGCGCCGACGGAGGTGCCGGTCACGGTGGCGGCCGTGACGGTCCCGTCACCCCAGTCCACGCTGGCGGTGTGCGTGTCGTTCACGCCCGGGTCGGCGAAGTGCGCCGACAGCGTGACGACGGCGTTCTCGTCGGCCGGGGTGATCGTGTCGACCACGACCGCAGGAGCGACGTTGTCGACGTGCAGCGCGAAGGAGGTCTCGCCGGTCTCGCCCTTGTCGTCGGTGGCGGTGATGGTCACCGTCACGTCGGCGGGTCCGTCCGCAGGCGTGTACGACCACGACCATGTCGAGCCCGAGGGCGTCACCGTGCCGATGTTCGCCGTGAGGGCGGTGATGGTGCCGTCGGCATCCGTCGCCGTTCCGGAGTTCGTCGCCGGCGATCCCTCGTCGACCATGACCGCTGCGGCGTCGGCGGTGACCACCGGAGCCGCGTTGGGCGACTGCAGCGCCCCGAGCAGGTCGAGGCGCGGCGTGGTGTTCGTCGTCGTCCCGGCCGCATTCGTGGTGTACGTGATCGGCACGCCGGTCGACGTGATGTCGGCCAGCAGGTTCGCGATCGGTCGCGAGGGATAGGCCGACCGCAGCACGGCGAGCGCTCCCGTCACGAACGGCGTCGACATGGAGGTGCCGCTCTTGCTGCCGTAGACGTCGTCGTCGATCGAGGAGTCGATCGACGAACCCGGCGCCATGACGTCGAGGAGCGGACCGCGGTTGCCCGAGTTCGTCGTCGTGTCGTCGTCGTTCGTACGTCCGACGGTGAATGCGGTCGAGATGCACCCGGGGGCGCCCACCGCGTTCAGGAACGAGCTGTTGCCCGAGGCGATCACTGTGGCGATGCCCGCGGCGAGGTTGCTGTCGATCGCGGCCTTGCGGCTGTCGCCGTCGCAGGCGGACGAGTTGTTGCCGCCGCCGAGGCTCATGTTGCTCGCCACGACGTTCCAGCCGGGGTTCGCCGCCGCCTGGCCACGCACCCAGTCGAGTCCCTGGATCTGGTCCGAGACGAAGGACAGCACACAGGGTGCCGCGTTGGGTGCGCAGTCGCTCGCGACGTTGACCCGTGTGAAGACCTGCACCGCGATGATCTGCGCGTCCGGTGCGACGCCGTTGCCCGGAGGCGAACCGCCGGCGTCGTCGGCCGAGCTGCCGGCCGCGATGCCCGCGACGTGCGTGCCGTGGTCGCAGATGTTGCCGCCGCCGTCGACGCAGGTGGCGTTGTTGTCGCTGTCGATGTCGGCGGAGGTGTCCTCGGTCGTCCCATCGGGGCAGAGGCTCGCCTCGTCGCCGTCTCCGTCATCGTCGTCAGGGTCCGAGAAGCAGTGCTGGGCGACGACGCGCGACCCGAAGAAGGGGTGATCGGCGTCGATGCCCGTGTCGAGGATCGCGACCGTGGCTCCGGCGCCGGTGTAGCCGAGCGCCTGCACGTCGTCGCCGTTCACGACCGGCAGCGTGCTGGCGAGCGCCGGCGGATCGGCGAAGTCCTCCACCACGCCGACGACGTGCGGGTTGTGCCGCAGTCCCTTCAGCGCCGGCTCAGGCACCTCCATGATCACGTACGGCATCGTCGCCGTCTTCTTCACATCGGTCGCTCCCCCGGCGACGCCTCGCACGACCTGGTCCGCCGACGCCTTGTGGTCGAGCTGGACGATGACGCGCACCCGATCCGGCGGTGCGGCGTTCGCGGGTGGCGCGAGCGCCAGCATGCCGAGCGTCACCGCACACGCAGCAAGTATCGAGACGATCCTTGACCTCATGATGGTCCCCCCATCGGTCGGCGCACGCGCTTCCGGGCGCACGCCCGGTGGTACCTCCACCACCCGCAAGGAGGGCGCGACGATTCGCGTGATACCCGGAGACCGCGACGGAGGCGGCTGGTCAGGCGGCGAGCTGGGCGCGCAGCACCTCACCGGCGTTGCGCATCACAGCGAGGACCCGATCACGGGCGTCGACGCCCCGCGGCCAATTCGCCAGCACCGCATAGGCCAGACGCCGATCGGGCGACATCACGAGCCCTGTGTCGGCACGCACCGTCGAGATGGTGCCCGTCTTGTTCCACAGCCACACGTCGCGGTCGAAGTAGTAGTGCGCGAGCGGGTCGAGGCCGAACGCGGCTGCCACCATCGACAGGTCCATGCCGGCGCCGAGCCAGCGCTGCAGCGTGTCGGCTGAGGCTGGTGAGAGGTCGGCCGCAGTCGCGGTGCGCGTGACGAATCGCACGAGCTCTTCGGCGGTCGCGTGCGAGAGAGTGCGCGGCGCTCCCGGCGGCAGCGGCCAGCGGACGATGTCGTCGAGGCCGGACCGCTCGTAGCCGAGGGCGCGTGTGTGCTGCTGCACGGTGGGCAGGCCGATGACCCGGCACAGCGTGTTGGTCGCGGCGTTGTCGCTCACCGCGCCGATCAGCGCGGCCACGTCGTAGTGCGACAACGTGTCGTTCTGCAGGAGGTACCACAGGCCCGAGTTGTCCATCCACTCGACCGGGCGGCGGGTGACGCGTTCCTCCAGCGATCGCACGCCCTCGTCCACCTCGGTGAGCAGGCGGTGCAGCAGGAACACCTTTCCGACGCTGGCGGTGTTCAGCTCCTCGTCGGCGCCGTGACGGAACACCGTCTCGCCGGAATCGACATCGACAGCGAGCGCCGAGAACCTCAGCCCGGGCACGTCGTCCTCGAGCTCCTGGAATCCGATGCCCACGATTGCTCCTTCAGCCCAGCTTCTCGTCGTCGCGTCGGCGACCGGTGACGTGTGCACGCAGCTCCTCGCCGATGACGTGCATGGCGTCGAGCACCGGCGCGCGCAGGTCGTCGTCGGAGTCCTTCCAGTTCGCCGCCACCGCATATGCGACCGAAGCCGCGGGGCCGGTCAGATGTCCGATGTCGATGCGGGCGAACGATGTGCTGCCCGTCTTGTGACGCAGCACCATGCCCTGATATTCGGGCTCGACGTGCGCGAGCGGGTCGAGCAGCAGCGCGTCGGCGACCATCGACGTGTCGGTGTCGGCGGCCAGCCAGTCCAGCACGCGCGCGCTCACCGCGGGCGAGTCGACCTCCCCGGCGCCGAGCCGGCGCATGAGCTCCGCCAGCTCTTCGGCGGTGCCGTACGACGGCGTCCACGGCAGATCGGGCGTGCGCTCGTTGCGGATGTAGTCGTGCAGCGACGTGTCGGCGAACCCGAGACCGGGCGCCACTGCCCGCACCTGGTCGAGGCCGCACAGCGCCAGCAGCGCGTTGGTCGCGAGATTGTCGCTGACGGCGCCGACGAGCAGCGCGGCGTCGTCGACCGTGACCCGCTGGTCGCGCATGCGATAGAGCAGGCCCGAGTCGGCGACACGATGCGCGTCGGGGATCTCGATCCGCTGGTCGGGGTCGAGCTCGCCGGCTTCGAGCTTGCGCGCCACCTCGATGAGCAGGAACACCTTGCCGACGCTCGCCGTCTCGCACTGCTGCTGAGGCGCGTGTTCGGCGAGAACACCTGCGTCGGCGGCATCCACGATCCTGATCGACCAGCGGACCCTCGGATCGAGCGCGGGCAGCGTCAGCGCCGTCACAGCTCCGCGCCCACGGTGAGACGGACGGGTCCGTCGAGCGGCGCGACCAGCGAGCCGTCGACGTTGAGCGGGATGCTGAGCGCCTCGGGATCGTGACCGAAGCCCTGCTCCCACAGCAGCGGCACCCCGAGCGGCGGCAGCATCTCGCTCATGAGCGCCCGCACCGCCTCGAGCTCGCCGCACTTGTGCCACGAGCCCAGCACGACCGCCGATGCGGCGGACAGCCGCCCGGCACGGCCGAGCTGCACCAGGTAGCCGTCGAGGCGATAGGGCTCCTCGTCGATGTCTTCGAGGAACAGGATGCCGGTCGGGAGGACCGAGGCTTCGACGGCACCCATCGCGCCCGCCAGCAGGCTGAGGTTGCCGCCGGTGAAGCGTCCTTCGGCAGTGCCCGGCACCAGCACCTCGGTGCGCGCTCCCGTGATCTCGCGCCCGCGCCAGGGTTCGAACAGCCAGCGACGGACGTCCTCCCGGATGAACGCGGAGTCACGGAAGACGTCGTTGCCGGGCATCGGGCAGAACAGGGTGGGAACATCCAGATGCACCCGGAACGCCTCGTGCAGTGCGGTGATGTCGGACGAGCCCGAGAGCAGTTTGGGACGGCCGTCCCGGCGCAGCGCCCCAGCCCGCATGGACTCCCAGTCGATGCCGTCGAGCAGCCGCATCGCCCCGTACCCGCCCCGCACGCAGACGACCGCGGCGGTGTCGGGGTCCCGCCACGCGTCGACCAGGTCCTGGCGACGGGCATCGTCGTCGCCCGCGAGATACTTCGCGCGCGGATGCGGGTCGAGCACGTGATCGCCGACCACGACGTCGAGCCCCCAGTCGCGGTAGTACGTGACCGCGCGCTCGAGGCTCTCAGGGTTGCCCGGACCGGACGGCGACACGAAGCGGACACGGTCTCCCGGCTGCAGCGGTGCCGTATCGAGATAGGCGAACCTGTCGATCGTCGCGAGCGACGCGGTCACATCAGCCGCCTTTCGATCGTGGGCGCCGCCGCCAGCAGGCGCCGCGTGTACTCGTGCTGCGGATCAAGGAGGACCTGCTCAGTCGTGCCGTACTCCACGAGCGCGCCTTCGTACATCACCGCGACCGTGTCGGCGATGTTCCAGGCGAGCCCCAGGTCGTGCGTGATCACGAGCGCGCTCAGATCGAGCCGATCACGCAGCGACAGGATCAGCGCCAGGATCTCGCCTCGCACCGAGGCGTCCAGCGATGCGACGGGTTCGTCCGCGACCAGCAGCTGCGGCCCGACCGCGAGCGCACCGGCGATCACGGCGCGCTGGCGCTGTCCGCCCGAGAGCTCCTGCGGGATCGCGGTGAAGTACCGCTCCGGCGGCGTGAGCTCGGCGTCGGTGAGCCCCTGCGCCACGCGCTCCTGCTCGTCGCCCGGGTATCGCTGCACCCGCAGCCCCTCGGCGACGGATTCGTAGATGCTGAGCTTCGGGTTCAGCGCAGCCGACGGATCCTGCAGCACCATCTGGACTTCGCTGCGGAACTCGCGCAACGCGCGTCCCTTGCGGGGGATGTCTTTGCCGCGGAAGCGGATGACAGAGCCCTCGTCGGGATGCTGCAGGCCGACGATGGTGCGTGCCAGCGTCGTCTTGCCCGATCCCGACTGGCCGACGAGCGCGAGGATCTCGCCGCGCCGCAGCGTCAGGTCGACGTTCTTGACCGCGGCGACGGGCTTGCCGCGTCCGCGGTAGGTGACCGTGACGCCCTGCGCCTCCAGCAGCACGTCGCCGGTGAGGTCGCGGGTGCTGCGGCCCGCCGAGTCGCCCCGGCGCGTCACCGGATTCAGGCGTGACGCCGGATCGCCGATGGTCGGGAATGCCTCTGCGAGCTGACGCGTGTACGGATGCTGCGGGTCGGTGCACACCTCGTACGCGTCGCCGACTTCGAGCAGCTCGCCGTCGCGCATGATCGCGATCCGCTCGCACGCCGTCGCGAGCACGGACAGGTCATGGCTGATCATCATCATGGAGATCCCGCGCTCGGCGACCAGCGTGCTGATCATGTCGAGGATCTGCTTCTGCACGATGACGTCGAGGGCCGTGGTCGGCTCGTCGGCGATGATGATGTCGGGCTCGCACGCGAGCGCCATCGCGATCATCACACGCTGCTTCTGACCGCCCGACAGCTCATGCGGGTATGCATCGGCCTTGGCCGGGAGCAGGTCGACGTCCCGCAGCAGTTCGGCGACCCGGGCCTTGCGCGCCTTGTCGGTCTTCCAGCCGTCCGCGACGTGCAGCTCGAGCGCTTCGAGGATCTGCTGACCCACCGTGCGGACCGGGTTGAGCGAGTGCATCGCACCCTGGAACACGATGGATGCCTCGGCCCAGCGCAACGCGCGCAGCTCCCCGAAACGCAGATCGGCCATGGCGGTATCGCCGATGAGCACGCGACCCTCGATCGTCGCGTTGGCGGGCAGCAGCCGCAGGACGCTCATGGCGAGCGTGGACTTGCCCGAACCGGACTCGCCCGCCACGCCCAGTGTTCCGCCGGCGGGGAGCTTCAGCGTGACGTTCTTGACGGCGGTGATCGCGCCCCGGTCGTTGCGCCCGCTTGTGCGATAGACGATCGAGACGTCGTCGAATGTCAGATCCGGCATCTCAGCGGCTCCTCAGCGTCGGGTTCACGATCGTTTCGACGGCCCGTCCGACGAGGGTGAAGGCGAGGACGACCAGCACGATGGCGATGCCCGGGACGAGGACGTACCACCAGTACCCCGCGGTCGCGGCGGAGACGTCCATCGAGTTCTTGAGAACCGAGCCCCAGGACTGCAGGGTCGCATCCCCGAGTCCCAGGAACGACAGCGTGGACTCGGCGATGATGGCCGAGCCGACCGTCAGAGTCGTGTTCGCGAGCACCAGCGGCAGCACGGCGGGCAGCAGGTGCTTCACGATGATGTGCCAGTGCCCGGCGCCGAGCACCCGCGCGCGCTCGATGTACTCACGCGACTCCACAGAGAGCGTCTGCGCACGCACGACGCGGGCCGTGCCGGCCCACGATGTGAGTCCGATCGCGATCACGATCGTCCAGACGCCGCGCGAGAGCACGACCGAGAGCACGATCGCAAGGATGAGGGACGGCAGCACCAGGAAGAAGTCGATGATGCGCATCAACAGCCCGCCCGTCCATCCGGTGAAGTGCCCGGCGGCGATGCCGACCACGGTTCCGATGATCATCGAGACGGCGGTGGCGGCGAAGCCGACCAGGAGCGACACACGAGCGCCCCAGATCATCCGCACCCAGAGCTCGCGTCCCTGATCGTCGGTGCCGAGCGGATGATCCAGCGAAGGCGGGGCGAAGCGGGGCTGGTCGAGGAGCTTCGTGACATCCAGCATCCATGCCGGGGCGATCACCGGCGCGAGCAGCGCCAGCGCGATGATCACGACCAGGAATCCGAAGCCGATCATGCCGGCGCGACTGCGCGAGAACTCCCGGCAGAAGGCGCCGAATGCGCGCCGGCGGCGCGCCCAGGCCATGCTGCGCGGCGACCGCACGGTGGTTGTCATGGAGCCGCTCATCCGCGCCTCACTCTCGGGTCGAGCCGTCGATAGACGAAGTCCGCGACGAGGTTCGTGAAGATGATGATCGCGGAGAAGACCACGAAGGTTCCCTGCAGCAGCGGCAGGTCCGGACCCTGGATGGCCTGATACGTCAGCTTGCCCAGACCCGGCCAGGAGAACACGGTCTCGACGGTCACTGCGCCGGCGACCAGCCCGCCGATGTGCAGGAACACCAGCGTCACCGTCGGCAGCAGCGCATTGGGCACCGCGTGGCGCGTCCGGAGGTCGTCGTCCCTCAGGCCCTTCGCGCGAGCCGTGATCAGGTAGTCCGCGCTCTTCTCCTCCATCACCGAGGCGCGCATCACCATGACGTACTGCGCGTACACGACGGCCACCATGGTCGTGACGGGCAGGACCATGTGCCAGACGACGTCGAGCACCTTGCCCAGGGTGTCATCGGGCGGGTCCGGCGAGACCATGCCTCCCGTCGGGAACCAGTGCAGCGTTCCGCCGAAGACCATGAGCAGGATGAGGGCCAGCCAGAACGTGGGAACCGACCAGAGCACGAGCGACGTCCCGGTCGTGACGTTGTCGAACCGCGAGCCGGGGCGCCACCCGGCCTTCTGCCCGAGCCACAGACCGAGCGTGATCGCGATGACCGCAGACGTTCCCGTGAGCAGGATCGTGTTCCAGAAGTAGTCGCCGATGAGCGACGCGACGCTCTGCTTGTAGACGTAGCTCTCGCCGAAGTTGAGCGTGAACACGTTGACGAGATAGTCGCCGAACTGCTGCCAGATCGGTTTGTCGAGACCGAGCTGCGCCCGCAGCTGCGCGATCTGCTCGGGCGACATGGGGTGCTCTCGCGCGAGCTTCGCGACCGGGTCGCCCGGGAGGATCTTGAAGGCGAAGAACCCGAGGAGGATCACCATCGCGAGGCTGATGAGGGCTCCGCCGATCTTGGTGAGCGCGAACTTCACCGCCGGGCTGCTGCGGACGGAGGCTTCGCCCTGCTCTTCGAGGATCACCGCCTCGGTGGGGGGGACTGTACTACTCATGCGCTTCTTCGCTGGTCATGGGGCTTCGGATCATGCGGGCATACGTGGATCGGTGGCCGCGGCGAATCGCCGCGGCCACCGAAGGCATCACTCTACGTCAGCGCTCTTGCGCCGCCGGACCACGAAGTAGACGATCACGCCGATCACGATGACGGCGATCACGATGCCCGTCACGATGAGGCCGACGTTGGGACCATCGGATGCCGCCGCGGCGCTGCCGCCATCGGCGCTCACCGGCGCCACGTCCTTGAAGCCCCAGTACCCGGACTGGTTGGCGATGATGCCGCCCTCGGCGGGCATCATGCGGAAGTCCGTGAAGCGGTCGGAGCGGTACGCCTCGAGGCCGCTGGCGTACCAGTACGTGATCTGCGCCGTGTCGGTGAAGTTGAGCGCGAGCATGTCGTGCACGATCGCCTCACGCTTGGCCGGGTCGGTCTCGGTGCGCTGCTCCTGGTACATCTCGTCGAACTCGGCGTTGCACCAGCCGTCCTGGTTGGTCGCACCGGTGCCGTCGGTCTCGGTGGGAAGGGCCGCACACGTGTTGATGCCCAGCTGGTAGTCCGGGTCCGGTCCGATGCTCCAGCCGCTCAGGTAGATGTCGTAGTCGCCCGAGACGGCCACGGCGCTGATCGTGTCGGAGTCGGTCGAGACGATCTGCACGTCGATGCCGATGTCTTTCATCCACGGCTGGAAGTACTGAGCGATCGACTGCTCGGTCGGGTCGGAGGCATCGACCGTCAGACGGATCGACAGCTTCTGGCCGTCCTTGGTGCGGATGCCGTCCTCGCCGACGGTCCAGCCGGCGGCGTCGAGCTTCTCCTGCGCCTTCTCGGGGTCATAGGCGAGCTCCTTGACCGCCGGGTCGTCCGTCGGGAGCGTCCACTGCGGGTACGAAGCGGGGATGAAGCTGGTGCCCGGGTCGCCGAGTCCGCCGAGGACCTTGTCCAGCAGCGTGGCGGTGTCGGTGCCGAGCCGGATCGCCTGACGCACCTCGACGTCCTGCAGCGCAGGGTTGCCGGTGCCGAACGGGCGCCCGTCGACCGTCTTCAGTCCGCTGTTGATGCTGAACGACGAGTAGCGGCGGCCGATTCCCGAGTGGACGGTGATGCCGTCGGCGCCCTTGAGCGCGTCGAACTGCGTCGGCGTCAGGCCCGAGACGAAGTCGACGTCACCCGAGCGCAGGGCCTGCACCTGTGCATCGGAGTTCGTGTAGTAGACGTACTGGATCTTGTCGATCTTCGGCGCGCCGTCCCAGAAGGTCGGGTTCGCCTTCAGGGTGATGAACTGGTTCGCCTCGTAGCTCTCCAGCAGGAACGGGCCGGAGCCGACGACGTCCTTGTCGTTCGCGTACTCGGCGGGGTTCGAGATCTCGGACCAGATGTGCTCGGGGACGATCGGGATCTCGATGGCCGGGTTCGGCGCCTGTGCCTCCTTGAGGTTGATGACGACGGTCTTGTCGTCGGGCGCGTCGACGCTGTCGAAGTTGGTGACCAGGTTGCCGTTGGCCACGCTGAGCTCAGGCACGCTCATCATCTGGTCGAACGTGTACTTCACGTCGGATGCCGTGATGGGCTCGCCGTCCGACCACTCCAGGTCGTCCTGGAGGGTGAAGGTCCACGTCTTGCCGCCGTCGCTCACGTCCCAGTGATCGGCGAGGCCCTTCGTCGGCGACCCGTCGACATCGCTGTTCTGGACGAGGTTCTCGTACATGTAGCGGATGAGGTTCGTCGGCAGCAGGTAGATCGACACGAACGGGTTGAAGGTGTCGACGAATCCGGCCGTCGCGATCCGCATCGTCTTGGCATCGTCGCCGGACGAGGGAGAATCGGAGGGGTCCGCAGCGTGGACGCGGGTGGGCGCGGCAGCGTTCGCCGCGGCCGCCGGAGCCACGATGAGCGCAGCCGCGGCGACAAGTGACATCGCGCGGATCAGGTGTTTGCGGTGCCGAGATCGCATGTGAGTCCTTCCATCGGGGCGAGGTCCGGAATCCGGACTTCAGGGGATGCAGCAATGCAACATCATGCTGAACCCTCGGTCAACGTATTTGTACCCGATCTTCATCAGACTGTAACTACTCAACGGCGGGCGGACGCGTAGTCTGAGCACGGCCGGTGCGGAGCATTGTGTGCACAATGTGCATGAACTGGCCGGTTTTGCCGGAGCTTTGACCGCTGAATAAGAGTTGAACGGAACATTCCGCTCACCCGTCGCGCTCGACGATCGAATCTCGGGAAGTCGATGATCCGTAGCGGATCATCCCATCCGAACGGAGAACCCGTGTCTTCTGACCCCGTCGTCCGCCCGCAGCCGGCCGGTCACGCCTGGCACACGCACCTGGTGCGCGCGGATGCGACGACGGGGTGGGAGGGTCCCCGATGGACATCGCGCGCGCTCAGGCCCGGGTTCGCGGCAGGGGTCCACCCCGACGAGGCGATCGCTTCGTGGAACCTCGACCCCGGCGTCGGCGCCGACATCGAGATCCGGGCGCGCAGCGTCGACGCGGGCTGGCACCCGTGGCAGCGGCTCGCGCGATGGGGAGCGGTCGGCGACCGCCGCAGTGCGCCGGAGGAACACGCCGATGATCGCCGCGCGGGACTGCGTCCGATCGTCGACACCGACATCCTGCGCGCGGCGCCGGAGGACCGGTGGGATGCCGTCCAGCTGCGCTTGACCCTGCACGACGAGTCGGCGGCATCCGCTCGTCCCCTCCGGCTCGCGACGGTGAGCTTCAGCGCGCCGAACGCCCCTCTGGCCGACCCGCCGACCCTTCCGACGACGCCGCACGCGATCAGCGTGCAACCCCTCTCGCAGCGCGCCTACCCGCCGCGGGAGGACCTCGGCGGCGGCGGGCCCGCGTGGTGCTCCCCGACCTCCCTCACGATGGTGGCGTCGACCTGGGGTGCCGACATCCCCTCGGACGCGTCTGCAGCGGCTGCCGCCGACGCCGATGCGCGCGTGCCCTGGGTCGCCCGCGCGGTGTACGACTCGTCGTACGACGGCACGGGCAACTGGGCGTTCAACGTCGCGCTGGCCGGCGAGTGGGGTTTGAACGCCGTCGTCACCCGCCTGCGGTCGCTGCACGAGGCGCACGAGCTCACACGGTCCGGGATCCCGCTCGTGGCCTCGATCTCGTTCGGCGGTGGCGAACTGCCGGGAGCCGACTACGCGACGGCGGGGCATCTCCTGGTGATCCGCGGGTTCGATGCGCGCGGGGACGTCCTGGTCGCTGACCCGGCGAACCCGGGCGGCGCGGCGGGACTGCGCACCTATCCACGGGACGCATTCGACAGGGCGTGGTCCCGCAGCCGCCGCACGGTCTATCTGATCACCCCGAGAGGGCGCCCCCTCCCGCCGCGCGAGGGGGCGGCCGCATGGTGAACACGCCGGGCCCGCGCGCGGCGGTCCCCGCCGTGCGATCCGCGTCAGTCCGACACGTCGGCGAGCACGGCCTCCAGAAGGTCGACGCGCTCGCCCAGCGAGACCAGCGAGATGTGCTCCGTGACGGCGTGAGCGCCGCCGCCGCGCGGTCCGAAGCCGTCCACCGTCGGGATGCCGAGGCTTCCGAGCAGGTTGGTGTCACCCGCCCCGCTGGCAGGCCGCGCGTCGATCTCCTGGCCGATCCGTCCGCCGATGTCCGCGATCGCAGCCACGAGCTCCTGATCGCCCACCGATGCAGCCCACGCCGGCCGGCTGCTGAGGATGCCGGTCTTGACGACCGCGCCGGCACGCACCGGCGTCAGCGCGTCGAGCGCACCCAGCACGCGGCGCTCGGCGACAGCGTCCACGAACCTCAGCCCGATCTCGGCGTACGCCCCCGCCGGCACGACGTTGGCCCGGTCGCCACCGGCGATCGTGCCGACGTTGCAGAGCACCTCCGAGGGCAGGGCAGGGTCCGTGACGACGCTGCGCACACGCAGCAGCTGGTCGACGAGCTCATCGATCGCAGAGATGCCGGCGCCCGGGTCGAGCGCGGCGTGCGATGCGCGGCCCTCCACCTCCAGCCGCAGACGAGTGCTGCCGCGACGGCCGACCTTGAGGGCGCCGTCGGGATGCGGCGACTCGAAGCCGATCGCGCCGGAGACGCCCTCGGCGCAGCGACGCAGCAGTGCCTGGGTCGTCGGCGAGCCGATCTCTTCGTCGCACACGATGACGGCACGCACGCCGCGGTGGCGCGTGCCGCGCAGACGCTCCACCGCCGCGATCATCACGAGCAGTCCGCTCTTCATGTCGTAGACGCCGGGACCGTGCACGGTGTCGCCCTCGATCGACCACGGCACGGTGCCGTCGAGGGTGCCGTGGTCCCAGACGGTGTCGGAATGGCCGACGAGCAGCAGCGGGTCGCCCTCGCCGGCGACCTCGGCGACCAGGCTCGTGCCGGCATCCGTGCTCTCGAACCGCACGCTCGCCCCGGCATGCTGCCACCACTGCGCGAGCTGATCCGCCATGCGCTCGCTGGCAGCTGTGTCGCGCGACGGGGACTCGATGCGCACGAGCCGTTCCAGACGCCGCAGGAGGTCGCCGGGCTCGCCGCCTCGAATGCCTGCCATGTTGACTCCCCCTCTCTTTTGAATCATATCCATTCCTTGATCCGAGTCGAAGTGTGCGTTATCTTCGGTAACCGACTGCCTCGCGCGCAAACATAGGATTCGTATCATGGCGCACATGTTCCCCTCGTCGCTTCGGGCCGAGACGCTCACCTCCGGTGAGCAGTTCGGTGCCGCCGCGGATCTGTACACACGCGTGTTCGGCTATGAACGTCCGGAGTTCTCGCTCAACCCGAACCTTCTCAGCGCCTTGGCTCGAAACGGCGGGTCCGCCGTCGGCGTCTACACGATCGAGGACGAACTCATCGGCTTCGCCTACGGATTCGCCGGACGCGACCGCGACGGCAGTGAGTTCCACTACTCGCAGGCGGCCGTCGTCGACACGGCCTACCAGGACGCCGGGGTCGGCCGTCTCGCCAAGGAGCACCAGCGCACCGTCGCCCTCGGGTGGGGCCACCGCACCATGCGCTGGACGTTCGACCCCGTGCTGGCGCGCAACGCGCATTTCAACTTCACCTCGCTGCGCAGCGAGGGCGTGGGGTTCGTCCCCGACTACTACGGCCGCCCCGGCACCGACCGTGTCGTGGTCGAGTGGAGGCTCGAGCGCGAAGACGACCCGTTCGAGGACCTGCGGCGCGCGCAGCCGCCCGCCCTCGGTCGCGCCGACTGGGGGCGGGTCACTCGCACCACCGTGACCCGGCCGGACGGTGTGATCCAGGATGCCGCCTGGCTCGCGGTTCCGGCCCAGGCTGCGCCCCTCACGAACGACGAGGAGCAGACCGGACGCGACCCGCTCCGCGCTCGTCTGCGAGAGTCGCTCACAGGACTCGCCGATGAGCAGCGGGTGCTCGTGGCATGCACGCGGATCGACACGTCGACGGCCGCCTATCTGGCCGTGGGACGCCCCGACGAGGAGGAAGCGCGATGACGACCGACGACTTCGACGAGGGCGAGCGCGATCGCTCGCTGGTCTCGCCGGGCGAACGCTACGGCGATCGCTTCCGCATGAACATCTCGGCGGAGCAGCTGCAGGCCCGCGTCATCGAGGCCGAGACCCGCGCACTGGCCCGCACGTTCGAGGAACTCGGCCGCAGCGGCGACGTCCCGCGTGCTGCCGCACTGATCCTCGGTGCGCGCCGTCGCTACATCACCGGCCGCGGCAAGGCGGCGGCGTATGCGGAACTGCTCGGCGCCGACCTCGGAGCCACCCTGTCCAACGTCTTCCTCGTCGACGGCAGGGCGCTCACCCCGCTGACCGTGCTCACCGACGTTCGAGCATCCGACGTTCTGGTCGCCTTCACCATGCGTCGCTATCGCGAAGAGACGGTGCGGTTCGGCGAGCTGTTCCACGAGGCCGGCGGGAAGCTGCTGCTCATCACCGACAGCGCCGACGCGCCGCTCACCGACATCGCGACGACGGTGATCCACGTGCACACCCGCTCCGCGTCGTACGCGGACTCGCCCACCGCCGTCGCCGCGGCATGCCATCTGCTGAGCACGCTGACGACCGCCAGCGCCAAGGGCGCCCGCCGGCGCCTCACCGTGCGTGACGAACTCGCGTCTGCGCTGCACCTCTATCGTCCCGAGTCTCGTCCCGAGTCCGACAGGGAGCGCCTGGCGTGAGAATCGACCGCGTGCGCCTCTTCGAGGTGAATCTCCCCCTGGTGCACAGCTTCGAGACCAGTTCGCACCGCAAGACGGGGCTGACCCACGTGCTGGTAGAAGTCACCGATGCCGAGGGGCGGGTGGGGTG
>NZ_JBJDRK010000062.1:0-24385 GCF_044987405.1 Microbacterium sp. ZW T2_14
GCCGCGGCGAGCTCCGCGCCGTGGCGGGCGAACACCTCGGCCGGGGGGCCGGCGGCGAGCAGCCCGCCGTCGGAGCCGACGACGAGCACGCGGTCCATGAGGTCGGCCCACACGGCGGTGCGGTGCTCGATCACCACGAGGGTCGCCCCGGTCTCGGCGACGGCGTGCTCGATGCTCGCGCGCACCTCGCGGACGCCGTCGGGGTCCAGATTCGCCGTCGGCTCATCGAGCAGCAGCACTCCGGGGCGCATGGCCAGCACCCCGGCGAGCGCGAGACGCTGCTTCTGCCCGCCCGAGAGCGCCTTCGTCGGCCGCGCGAGGGGCACCTCGAGGCCCACCGCGTCGAGCGCCTCGGCGACGCGCGCCGGGATCTCGGCGGCTGGCACCCCGAGGTTCTCGCAGCCGAACGCGATGTCGTCGCCGACCTTCGACAGCACGACCCCGGAGTCGGGATCCTGCAGCACGAGCCCGACGCGCCCGCGCTGCGCTTCGGCCCGCGCGCCGTCGATGAGAAGCGAGCCGGTCTCATCGCCCTCGTCGGCGCCGCCGAGGAGGCCGGCCATGCCGGCGAGCAGGGTCGACTTGCCGGCGCCCGAGGCGCCGAGCAGCAGGACGCGCTCCCCCGGCTCGATGGTGAACGAGACGTCGCGGATCGCGGGCGCACGCCGCCCGGCGTAACGCCACCCCCAGCCGGCCGCCGTGATGCGGGCCGGGCCGGTCGCCGGCATCGTCAGACCTCGCGGCGCGCTTCGCGTCCTGCCGCGAAGCGGTTGAGCGCGCCCGTGGCCGCCAGCGCCCGCACCGCGAGCCAGCCGACCACACCGGCGAGCAGGGCGCCCGACACGATGAGCGACACGAAGTAGATCGTGTTGAACTCGAGCGTCTTGAGGATGTTGGGCGAGCTGCCGTAGAACAGCTCGAACACCCAGGCGCCGACGGCAGCGCCCGCGCCGGCGAGCATCGCGACGGGCAGCGTGAAGCGGCGGTAGAGGAAGAGCGCGAAGATCAGCTCGGCACCGAGGCCCTGCACCAGGCCCGACAACAGGGTCGACACGCCCCAGACGTTGCCGATGAGCATCGAGACGATCGCGGCGATCACCTCGACCAGCAACGCGGCGCCGGGCTTGCGGATCACGAGACCGCCGATCACGCCGCCGATCAGCCAGATGCCGACGGCGAGACCGCCGAGGCCCGGCGTGAGGCCGTCCATCGCGGTGAACCAGGCGTAGCCCACCGTGTTCCAGGCCCAGAAGACGAGACCGATGGCGACACCGAGGACGGCGGCGACGACGATGTCGACGACCCGCCAGCGCAGGTTGCGCGTGCTCGCCGAAGGGGCCGCAACGGGGGTGGATGCGGACGTGGACGTGTGCATGTGAACTCCTCCCTGCGCCGGCATGATCCGGATCAGGTTCGACGGTCGAAGCGTGGATCGCTTCCTCTCAGCCCGGCTCACCGGACTCCCGTGGTTGTGGCGTCAGTATACCGCCGCGAAGGCGAGTATTTTGGGTGGGTGACTCCGGACGACACCCCTGTACCCACGCGTCGCGCGCGTCGGGCGCAGACCGGTGCCGTGCCCACCCCCGCCACGGCCGATGGGTCGGAGGGCGGCATCCTCACCGTCGCCACTGGCGAGACGGTCCCCACGCCCCCTCCGCTCGCCGCTGGCGCGTCGGGCGGAGCCTCCGGGCGCGTGGGCCCAATCGTGCACCCGGCCAGCAGCACCGTCCCCGTGGATGTGCCCGCCGTCGCACCGACGATCGCCACCGTGCCGCTCGGCGGCAGTCCCACGGCGATCGCGCCGACGATGCCATCGTTCGATGCGGCACCGCCGAGCACACCCGTGATCCCCGGGCTGCTCCCCGAGCCTTCGGTCCCCGTCGCCACGTGGGATCCCGCGAACCTCGATCCGCTCGCCGAGGCCACCGGCACCGACTCCCTGCCCCCGGCGAGCAGCGGACGCACCGCGCTGGGCTGGGTCGACGACACCGCGATCGGACTCGGCTCTGCCCCCGGCGACCTCGCTGCCGCCGCCACCTCTTACGTCCCCGTCGACGCGGATCTGCTCTCCGGCGCTCCCCGGCGCTCGCCGCTGCGTGCCGGCGTCATCGTTCCCACCGTCGCGATCGCGGCCGTGCTCGGCGCCTATGCGGCGACCACGCTGCTCTGGCCGCTCCACGCTGTTGCGCCCATCGTCACCGCCATGGAGGTGCAGCCGGTCGCGGCGCCGGCCGCCGCGCCGGTGTGGCCGGCACAGGGCAGTGCGGCCGAGGGGGTCGCCGGCATCCCGGGCACGCTGGCGACCACGGCCGATCCGGACTCGATCGCCAGCATCACCAAGGTCGTGACCGCGCTGGTCGTCCTCGAGGAGATGCCGCTCGCGGTGGGCGAGCAGGGCCCCGAGTTCCGCTTCACCTCTGCAGACCGCTCCCGCTACTGGCAGTACCTCAACAACGGCGAGTCGGCCCTCAACGTGCCCGCCGGCGGCTCGCTCAGCGAGTACCAGATGCTCGAGGGCATGCTCGTGGGCTCGGCGAACAACTACGCCGACCGCCTCGCCCAGAGCCTCTGGCCGTCCGACGCGGTGTACGCGTCAGCGGCCTCCGCCTGGCTCGCGGGGCACGGCGTGCCCGGCGTCACGGTCTACGAGCCGACCGGGATGGACCCGCGCAACACCGCGAGCCCCGAGGCGCTCGTCGTGCTGGCGCAGAAGGCCCTCGCGAACCCGGTCATCGCCGAGATCGTCGCGAAGCAGTCCATCGACCTGCCCGGCGCCGGACACGTCGAGAACACCAACGGCCTGCTCGCCGACCCGGGCGTCGTGGGAGTGAAGACCGGGACGCTGGATGCCTGGAACCTGCTCTCTGCGAAAGACGTCACGATCGGCGACACGACGGTGCGCCTCTACGCATCGGTGCTCGGGCAGCCCGACGACGAGGCGCGGCTGGCCGCGTCGCGCGCCATCTACGCGCAGCTGGAGGCCGAGCTGCAGCTGAAGCCCTCGGTGACGGCGGACACGGTCGCCGGCCAGGTGGAGACACTGTGGGGAGACGAGGTCGACATCGTCACCTCCGGCGATGCCGCGGTGGTCCTGTGGAACGGCGGCTCGGGCACGGTCGCCACGACCTACGACCTCGGCGACCAGCGTGATGCCGGCGACGTGGTCGGCTCGCTCAGCGTCACCGGTCCCCTCGACGACACCGCCGTCGACCTGCAGCTCGCCGCGGACATCAGCGATCCGTCGCCCTGGTGGCGCCTCACGCACCCGCTGGACCTGTTCGGCCTGAACGGCTGACGCCGCGCCGGCTCCTCAGCCGGCGGACGGGTGGCCGACGACGCCCTTGCGCAGCAGTGCGTTGCCGTACGCGCGGGTCTCGCCCGTGCGCACGACGAGGTATGCACCCTTCGCGTGCTCGTAGTACTCGAACCGGTCGACGTAGCGCGGCGAGTCGATGCCGGCCGCGGCCGCGAGCTCGCGCTGCACGTCGAGCACCTCGCCGTCCGCGGAGGCCATGAGGTCGAGCGCGGGCGCATCGTCGAGCGGCAGCACCGTGCGCACGGCGGTCACCACCTCGGGCGTGGTCGTTCCGGGCAGGTCCACGACGCGGGTGCCGATCGCCCACGCCGGGAAGTGCGCGTCGGCGATCACGACCGCGTCGGAGTGGCCCATCCGGTCGAGGTGGAGCAGCAGCTCCCCGGTGAGGAGCGGATGGATGCCCTCGAGCATGGGGTTCCCTTCGTCAGCGGATGAGGCCTTCGGCGGCCAGATCGTCCCACAGTGCGGCAGGGATGTCGACTGCCATCAGCTCCGCGTTGCGGCGCAGCTGCTCGGGGCGGCTCCCGCCCACGACGACCGAGCGCACGGCCGGTTCCCGCAGCGCGAACTGCACCGCCGCAGCGGGCAGCGGCACGTCGTGGGCACGACAGACCGCGACGACGTGCTGCAGACGCTCCCACAGCGGCTGCGGCATCCGTCCGTACTCGTACCGGTCGTCGCGCGAAGGCTCGTCCTTCGCGAGCAGTCCGGAATTGAAGACGGATGCCGCGACCACGCCGGTGCCGCGCGCATGGCACGCCGGCAGCACGTCGTCGGCGGCGGGCTGCTCGAGCAGCGTGTAGCGGCCCGCGATCATGATGAGGTCGAGGTCGGCACCGCGCACGGCGGCGGCGAGCGCGTCCGCGGTCATCGAGCCGATGCCGACCGCGTCGACCGCGCCGTCCGCGCGAAGGCGCTCGAGCGCCGGGAACGCCTCCCGCAGCGCGAGGTCGAGGTCGTGCCGCTCGGGGTCGTGGAGGTAGAGGATGTCGACGCGGTCGAGCCCGAGGCGCTCGAGCGATTCGTCGAGGCTCGCTCGGATGCCATCGGCCGAGAAGTCCCATTCCCGGCGCAGCGTCGTGCGGACGTGGAAGTCCGCGGCGAGGTCGAGGCCGCCGTCGTCGTCGGGGTTCGGCCGCAGCAGCCGCCCCGCCTTCGTCGAGATCACGAACTCGTCGCGCGGCTTCGTCTGCAGGAACGCGCCGAGCCGGCGCTCCGAGAGCCCGAGGCCGTAGTGGGGGGCGGTGTCGAAGTAGCGGATGCCGCTCTCCCAGGCCGCGTCGAGGATCGCCCACGCCTGATCGTCGGTGAGCTCCCGGAACAGGTTGCCGACGTTGGCCGCGCCGTAGCCGAGCCGGGTCAGCGCAGAGGTGTGGGGGGCGCGGGTCTCAGGCAGCGGCATCCGATCTCCCGAACTCGTACGCCGCGCGGCTGGCCGCCTTCATCTCCATGCCGATCCCCGGTGCGACCGGGGCACGGTAGGCGCCGCCCTGCACGTCGGTCGGCACGACGAAGTGCTCGTGCAGGTGGTCGACGTACTCGATCATGCGCCCCTCGCGGCTGCCGCTGACCGCCACGAAGTCGAACATCGACAGGTGCTGCACCGCCTCGCAGAGCCCCACGCCGCCCGCGTGCGGACACACCGGCACACCGAACTTCGCCGCCAGGAGCAGATTGGCGATGTTCTCGTTGACGCCGCCCACGCGTGCGGCGTCGATCTGCATGACGGCGATGGCGTCCGCCTGCAGCAACTGCTTGAAGATCACGCGATTCTGCGCGTGCTCCCCCGTCGCGACGCGCACCGGAGCGACACCCCGGGCGATCTCGGCGTGGCCGAGCACGTCGTCGGGGCTCGTCGGCTCCTCGATCCAGGCGATGCCGAACTCGGCGAGCGCGTTGACCCACGCGATCGCCTCCGACACCTCCCAGCGCTGGTTCGCGTCGATGGCGATCGGGAAGTGTGGCCCGCACACCTCGCGGGCGACGCGGAGACGGCGGATGTCATCCTCGAGGTCTGCGCCCACCTTGAGCTTGATCTGGCCGAAGCCGTCGGCGATCGCCTCGCGGCACAGCCGCGCGAGCTTCTCGTCGGAGTAGCCGAGCCAGCCGGGGCTGGTCGTGTACGCCGGGAAGCCGGTGGCGAGAAGGTCGTGCTCCCTGGCTCGACGGCCTGGCTCGGCGTCGCGAAGGATCTGGAGCGCGTCCGCCGGGGTGAGGGCGTTGGTGAGGTAGCGGAAGTCGACCAGCGCCACGATCTCTTCGGGGCTCATGCGCGCGAGCAGCTGCCAGAGCGGCAGGCCGGCGCGCTTGGCCTTGATGTCCCACAGGGCGTTCACCACCGCACCGATCGCCATGTGCATGACGCCCTTCTCCGGGCCGAGCCAGCGCAGCTGCGAGTCGCCGATGAGCTCACGATTGATCGCGCCCATGTCGTCGAGGAGCGGTTCCAGCTCGCGGCCGACGAGGTGCCCGGCGAGCGCGTCGAGGGCGGCGACCTGGACGTCGTTGCCGCGGCCGATGGTGAAGACGAAGGCGTGCCCGTCGATGCCGTCGGCGCTGTCGGTCACGATGCGCACGTAGGCGGCCGAGTAGTCGGGATCGGGATTCATCGCGTCCGAGCCGTCCAGGCTGAGCGAGGTGGGGAATCGGATGTCTGTCGTCTCGAGGGCGACGATGCGGCTCACGGCGGCGGTCTCCTGCAGTCTCACGGTCCGAAGTCGAACCGCTCGCAGTGTAAACATCCGATGTCTATACTGTCAATCACGCCCGCGGGCCGCGGCGGCATCGACGCCACCCCGCATGGAGAATCCAGGAGAGCAATGAAGTTCGCGCGCCTCGGCGAGTCCGGTAGCGAGATCCCCGTCGTCCTCGACGGCGATCGTCGCCTCGATCTGCGCCCGCTCACATCCGACGTCGACGGCCGGTTCCTGGCGGACGATCCCGTCGGCCGCACGTCGGCCGCCCTCGCCGCAGGACTCCTGCCCGAGCTGCCGGACGCCGACGGTCTCCGCATCGGCGCCCCCATCGCGCGGCCGAGCGCGGTCATCTGCATCGGCCAGAACTACGCGGCGCACGCGCGCGAGTCCGGCGCCGAGCCGCCGACCGTGCCCATCATCTTCTTGAAGACCCCGAACACCGTCGTCGGGCCGAACGACACCGTGACGATCCCGCGCGGCAGCGAGAAGACGGATTGGGAGGTGGAGCTCGGCGTCGTGATCGGTCGCCGTACGGCGTACCTCGACAGCGTCGACGAGGTCGATGCGCACATCGCCGGCTACGTCGTCGCCAACGACGTCTCGGAGCGCACGTTCCAGATGGAGGTCTCGGGCGGGCAGTGGTCGAAGGGCAAGATCGCGTACGGCTTCAACCCCACGGGACCCTGGCTGGTCACCCCCGACGAGGTCGACGTGCAGAATCTCGAGCTGAAGAGCTTCGTGAACGGCGAGCCCCGTCAGCACTCGAACACGAGCGACATGATCTTCGACGTGCGCACGATCGTGCACCACCTCTCCCAGTTCGCGACCCTCGAGCCGGGCGACCTGATCCTCACGGGCACTCCGCAGGGCGTGGCGTTCGGCGGCAGGTTCCCCTATCTCAGGGCCGGCGACGTCGTCGACATCGAGATCGGCGGCCTGGGCGCGCAGCGCCAGGAGTTCGTGGCATGGGAGGCAGCGCGGTGAGCGGCCAGCTGGATGGACTCGTCGCCGTCGTCACCGGGGGCGCATCGGGCATCGGCGCCGCGATCGCGAACGCGCTGGCCGATGAGGGCGCCGAGGTCGCCGTGCTCGACCGCGACACGTCGGGCGCAGACCCCCGGTTCGCCGCCTTCGCCGCCGATGTGTCGGATCGCGCGGGCGTCGACGCCGCCATCGCCGCGGTGGCCGAACGGTTCGGCCGCATCGACATCCTCGTCAACAACGCCGGCATCGGCGCACAGGGCGACGTCGCCGCGAACGACGACGACGAGTGGGCGCGGGTGCTGTCGATCAACGTCACCGGCATCGCACGCGTGAGCGCCGCGGCGCTCCCGTGGCTGCGGCAGTCGCCCGCGGCGGCGATCTGCAACACGTCGTCGATCGCCGCGACCGCCGGGCTGCCACAGCGCGCGCTGTACAGCGCGTCGAAGGGGGCGGTGCTGTCGCTCACGCGCGCGATGGCGGCCGACCACCTGCGCGAGGGCATCCGCGTCAACGCCGTCAACCCCGGCACGGCCGATACCCCGTGGATCGGGCGTCTGCTCGCCAGCGCCTCCGATCCGGCCGCCGAGCGGGCGGCCCTCGAGGCCCGTCAGCCGCACGGGCGCCTGGTGTCTGCCGACGAGGTCGCCGGCGCCGTGTTCTACCTCGTGAGCCCGCGCGCCGGGTCCACGACGGGCACCTACATCGAGGTGGACGGCGGGATGTCGCCGCTGCGCCTCCGCCCCGTCGACTCCTGAGTCCCCCCGATCCCCGGTCGTCGAGCGAGCGAGGAACGAGCGAGACGAACGCCCGCGAGCCTCTACCGCTCAGCCGAGGCGATAGACGCGCTCGGCGTTGGCGGCGAGCACGGCGTCTCGGTCGCGCGCGCCGACGCGGTCGTCGAGCCATGAGGCAACGGTCTCGACCCAGCGCCCGTACGGGCCCGACACCGGCCAGTCGCCGCCGAACAGGAGACGCTCGGGGCCGAACGCATCGAGCGCCACGTCGAGGAACGGCCGCAGCTGTGCGGCGGTCCACTCCCCCTCCGACTCCGCCGGCAGCCCGGACAGCTTGCACACGACGTTGTGGCGACGGGCGAGCCGCCGCAGTTCCGTCGCCCAGGGGGTCCCGTCAGCGGGCGCCGCGGCATCCGCCGATCCGACCGGCGGCTTGCCGAGGTGGTCGAGCACGATCGTGAGCTCGGGCACCGCGTCGGCGAGGGCGATCACGTCGGAGAGCTGACTCCAGCGCACGCACGCGTCGAACGTGAGACCGGCGGCCGCAACCGCCCGCGCGGCGTCACGGAAACCCGGCGTCGCCGAGAATCCGTCGTGCTCGGACTGCAGCAGGCGGCGCACCCCGACCACCAGCGGTCTGCTCGCGTACGCCGCGAGGTGCTCGTCGGTCGCGGCGGGGTCTTCGAGCGGTGCGCGCGCGACGATGCCGCGCACCGGCACGCGCGGCGCCAGCGACGCGACCCAGTCGACCTCGGCGACCGACTGCTCGGGCGCGCATTCCGCCTGGACGAACACGAAGCCGAAGTCGTCGTCGGGGGCGTCCTGCACGGCGAGGTCGAGCTCCTCCGGTCCGAAAGATCGGAGCAGCGGCCCCTCCAGCCAGTCGTAGGTCAGGACGACGGGGTCCCAGAGATGGAGGTGTCCGTCCACGACTCGCATGTCTCCATTGTGCCGCCGACGCGCGCCGGCCGCTGCATCCTTCGTCCGTGACATCCGATGTCTATGATGGGCGCGTGGCCGTCACCGACGAAGCGATCGAGAAGATCAAGGGCATGATCGTGCGCGGCGAGCTGGTTCCCGGCTCACGCCTGCCCCCG
Organism: Microbacterium sp. ZW T2_14; assembly: GCF_044987405.1. Taxonomy (NCBI): domain Bacteria; kingdom Bacillati; phylum Actinomycetota; class Actinomycetes; order Micrococcales; family Microbacteriaceae; genus Microbacterium; species Microbacterium sp. ZW T2_14. The sequence goes on from NZ_JBJDRK010000062.1 coordinate 8,828, forward strand.
GAGAAGGACCTGGCCGAGCGCCTCGGGCTTTCACGAAGCTCCATGCGCGAAGCCGTCAAGGCGCTCGAGGTCATCCGGGTGCTCGATGTGCGGCGCGGCGACGGGACCTACGTCACCAGCCTCGAGCCCAAGCTGCTACTCGAGGCCATCTCATTCGTCGTCGATCTCCACGACGACGACTCGCTGCTCGAGATCTTCGCCGTGCGCCGCGTGCTCGAGTCGCACGCGACCGGTCTGGCGGCACAGCAGGCGGGCGACGACGACATCGAAGGGCTGGATGCCGAGATCAGCGGTGTCGCGCCCGACACCGACATCGAGTCCCTGGTCGAGCACGACGTGCGCTTCCACAGCGCCATCGCACGGCTCGCCGGCAACGACTACCTCGCGAGCCTCCTGGACAGCCTGACCAGTCAGACCGTGCGGGCCCGGGTGTGGCGCGGGCTCACCCAGGCGGGCGCGGTCGAGCGCACCCTCGCCGAGCACCGCGCGATCCTCGACGCGATCGCCGACCATGACACGGAGCTCGCCACCTCGATCGCCCAGGTGCACATCGCGGGCATCGAACGCTGGCTGCGCCAGGCGCGCGAGCGCGCCTGACGCGGTTCGGCTGCCTCGCCCTCGCCGAGAGCACACGCTCTCGCCGAAAGCACACGTCGCCAACGCCAACAACGTGTGCTCTCGACGAGAACACACGATATCGACGAGGGGTGCGCTGCGGAAGGCGCAGCTGAGCCCGCGAGCGGCGCACCTACGTGAGCCCGGGCGGCGAGGCTGCCGCCCGGGCTCACGTACGCCGGCGTCAGCCGGTCACATACGACAGGGCGTCGACGCGCAGCACGTCGCCCGACTTCTTCACGAGGCGCAGGGTGTGCTCGCCCTTGCCGAGGCCGTCCTGCGAGAAGACCTCGCGCTGCGTGAGCCGTGCGGCACTGTGCAGGTCGACGGTGTCGACCAGCGCACCGTCGAGGTAGACCTCGACCTCGCCCTGGTCGGGTGCGGTCGGGCCCGTCACCGTGACGGCCGTCCCCCGGAAGGTCAGCTCCACTGCGGCTCCGTCGTCCCCGGTCCAGTGGACGTCGTCGCGCAGGTCGCCGCGGAACCGGAAGTCCAGGGCCGTGTCGCCGTCGGGCAGCGTCGACAGGTACGACGCGCTGAGGATGACGGCATCCGCTTCCACGGTGTAGTCGGTGCCGCTCTTCAGCGCGGTGCCATCGCGGGAGATGCCGCCGAGCTCGCCCGGATCGCGCAGGAGGTGGACCGTCGCGCCTGCGGGTGCCGCACGGTCGAACACGACCGCGCCGACGTCGATGAGACTCTGCTGCACCACGTCGAGGCGGTCGAGCAGCATGAACTGCCCCGACTTCTTGACCACCCGGAGGGTGTGACTGCCGTCGGCGAGGTCGCGCACGCCGTAAACCACCTGCTGCACGCCACGACCCTGTGCCGGATCGAGATACGTGTCGACGGTGTCGACCAGCACGCCGTCGAGATAGACCTCGGCCTCACCCTGCGACGAGTGGGTCTCGGTCACCCAGTCGATCCCGGTCCCGACGAATGTGTACTCGAACGCCGCGCCGTCCGCCTCGCCGTAGTGCACGTCATCCTGGTAGTCGCCCAGCCCGCGGCCCGTGCTGTGCCCCCAGTTGCCGCTGTAGGCGATCGCCGAGTCGCTGTCGTTGACGGCCACCACGTTCGACGCACCCGGCTCGGGTGCAGTCCCACCCTGTGACGAGTCGTACGACGACACGGTCAGCGCCTGCGAGGTCGCAACGATCTCCTTGCCGCCGTTGCGCGACCATTCACCCTCATACGACAGACGGGCGTCGTCGTCGTTCAGCGCGATCTCGCCGCCCTTGGCGGGCGTGATGGTGAACAGGCGCGTGCCGTGCACCGGGACGTCGTCGGCGGTGAACTCGCCGTCGAAGCTGCCGAGGTTCTTCTGCGCCCAGAGGTCGCGCACCTTCGCGGATCCCTGGAGACCCAGGTCGGCGAACGACACCTTCATGTCGGCGTCGGTGCGACCGAGGTTGAACAGCGCGACGGTGATCGAGCCGTCGGGGTTCATCGCGTACCAGGTCTGCTGCTTCGTCGCCGTCGACACCGGGTGCGCCGGGCGGCCCGCCTGGTTCACCGCGATGACCTCGGGGTTCGTCAGCAGCTCGATGCCGTAGTCGTCGAGCCGCGTCAGATCGTTGCCGACGTACATCGGCGCGGCAGCGACCGCCCAGAGGGTCGTCGCCGTGCGCCGCTCGTCGCGGGTCAGTCCGTCCATCGAGCCGTTGCCCACGTTGAGCGAGTCGAAGTCGTTCCAGCCGCGGTCGGGCCCCGCGAAGCGCCACCAGTCGGCCGCGCGCGGGAAGAGGCGGGCGATGTTGTCCCACGTGGTGAGGGCCTCGTCACCGCAGTAGCATTCGACGTCCCATTCGACACGCCAGCCCTGGGCGTGCTCGGCCCAGTAGTCGGCGTAGCGGATGTCGAGGGCCCAGGAGAGCTCGAACCAGATGCCGTTGCGCTCGAGCGCCTGCGACCACGCTGCGACGTCGTCGCGGGCGTCGAGAGAGAGGTCGCCGATTCCCGACCCCGGCGTGACGCTGTCGAACTTGAGGAAATCGATCCCCCACTCGCCGAACATGTCGGCGATCGAGTCCACGTAGGCCTGCGCGCAGGGGTTCGCGAAGTCGAGGCGGTAGCCGATGTCCCAGTAGTCCGCCTGCTGGATCGGCTGTTTGACGATGTCGGCCGTCGAGCAGTCGGGGGCGCCGTAGATCGGCAGGTCGGCCTCGTACACGCCGGGCGAGATGCCGGGTATCGCGTAGAGCCCGACCTTCTGGCCGTTGCCGTGGATGTGGTCGATGACGGCCTGCAGCCCGTCGGGGAACAGCGTCGTACTGGGCGTCGGGCGGCCGTATTCGTCGGTGCCGCCGTTCCACGCCGCGTCGATGTTGATGTACTCGTACCCCGCCGACTGCAGCTTCTCGTGCATGGCGTCGGACTGGGCGATGATCTGGTCGGCGGTGATCCAGGTCGATCCGCTTCCCGAGTACACCTGCATGCTGTAGCTGCTCCACCCCATGTAGGGGTGGGCACCGAGCTCTTCGTCGGGCGCGGGTGTGGTGGCGGCAGGCTTCGTGGCGGCGGATGCGGTCGTCGCCGGGGAGACGGATGCCTCCGCCGGTGGCGCTGCGTACGCCGCCGCGGCGCCGACCCCGAGGGTCAGCGCGCCGGCCGCGAATGCCGCGAGCCAGCGTGGCCGGCGGGCATGGCGATCGTAGGTGTCCATGGTTTCCTCTCTGCGGTGGGTTCGACGGTGAACCCCGCGCGCGTGCCCAGGCCCCAGTGGCCGCTGTACGCGCAGGTTCCCAGAAGGTGGAGGGGACGTCAGCGGCTCATGGGAGCCTCTCGACGTCGAACAGCAGCGCCTGCTGCGGATTGAGGGTCGGAAGCGGCACGCCGGCGACGCCGAGCACCGATCCGGGAAGCTCGATGCCGCCGTCGAGGGCCAGTCGCATCCAGTCCGGGTCCGACACCTCGTGCCGGCTGGCCGGGCCGAGCTCCGACCTCACCCTCACCCGATAGGCCGCTGCGGCGTCGAGCCCCGGGAACCGCACCCGGCCGCTCTGCCCGTCGGCGGACGTGGTCAGACGGGTCCAGGTGAACAGCGCCCGCTCCCCGCCCGCCGCGACGATGCCCGTGAGCATGGTCGCGTCGTCGGCGAGGTCGGCGTTGACGACGTCGCCGGTGTGGATGAGCTCGCGCAGCTCCCGGTACAGCGCCGCCCAGGCGGTGATGGTGTGCAGGTCCTCGGCACTCGACACCGTCAGGTCGGTCTCGATGCCCGCGTGCGCGGTGAGGGCCACCGCGAGCCGGAACGACAGGTCGGTCTCTCGCGAAGTGGTGTGGGAGCGGCGGGCGCCCAGGTGCGAGCCGATGAGCTCGGGCGGCACCATCAGACGCGTCCAGCGCTCGATGCGGGCGCGCTCGACAGGGTCGTTGCAGTCCGAGGCCCACACCCGGTCGGTGCGGTCGAGGATGCCGAGGTCGACGCGGCCGCCGCCCCCCGAGCATGTCTCGATCTCGAGCCGCGGATGGCGGGTGCGCAGCTCGTCGAGCAGGCGGTACAGGGCGAGGGTCTGCTCGCGAACCAGGGGCCGGTCGCCGCCGCCGCGGCGCGCGACGGGCTCGACGAGGTCGCGGTTGTGGTCCCACTTGAGGTAGTCGATGTCGTACTCGGCGACGAGCGCGCTGATGCGCTCGAGCACGAGCGCGTAGGCGTCGGGATTGGCGATGTCGAGGACGTGCTGGTTGCGGGCGGTGGCTCCGGCGCCCTGGCCCGGGGCGAGCACCCAATCGGGATGATCGCGGGCGAGATCGGAGTCGGGGCTGATCATCTCCGGCTCGAACCAGAGCCCGAACTGCATGCCACGCTCCCGCACGGCCTCGACGAACGGCCCCAGCCCGTCGGGCCACACCCGCTCGTCGACGAGCCAGTCGCCGAGCCCGGCGTTCGCGTCCCGGCGGCCGCGGAACCACCCGTCGTCGAGCACGATCCGCTCGACCCCGACCTCGGCGGCGCGGTCGGCGATCTCGACGAGGCGGTCGAGGTCGTGGTCGAAGTAGACCGCCTCCCACGTGTTGAGCACCAGCGGTCGCGGGGTCGAGGGGTGACCGCGCCGAGAGCGGAGCCGGCGGTGGAACCGGGCCGAGAGCCCGTCGAGCCCGCGGTCCGACCAGGTGAAGAGCACCGTCGGGGCGTCATAGCGCTCACCGGGCTGCAGCACCACCTCGCCCGAGCGCAGCAGCTCGCCCGCGCCGATGACGCGGGACTGCGCCCCGGCGCCCTCCGGAAGCCGCTCGGCGAGGTATTCGCCGTCGCCGCTCCAGGCGAGGTGGACCCCCCAGAGCTCGCCGTGCGCGAAGCCGAAGGCCGGGGTGCCGGCGACCAGAAGGAAAGGCGTGTCGTGGCCGGGCTTTCCGCGGCGCGCGCGACGGGAATGCGTGCCGAACGAGAAAGGGAGTCGCTGCGGTGCGCGCTCACGGCACCACTTCCCGGTGAAGTCCAGCAGCTCCCCGGCACGGTCGGGCACCGGTACGAGCGCACGAAGCCCATCGACGAGATAGGCGGATGCCGCCTCCGCCGGATTCTCCACCGACAGGTCGACCGACAGCACGCCCGCGGCATCCAATCGGTAGGTCAGATGGGCGCGGGTGCCGGCCACGTCGTCGTCGAAGCGGAGCGCGATGTGTCCGCCGCCGTCGGGTGCGGTCGCGGTGTCCGCGTCCACGAGTCGCGGACGCGGGGTGGTGGCGGTGCCGCCGCGGTGACCGGCCTGTGCGGGCGTCCCCGCCCAGCCGTCCTGCTCCGTCGGCCACACGGAGAAGAGTCGCGGGACGTCGGGCGCGTTGTTGAGCACGGCCGGCACGGATGTCGCACGCAGCGCCTCGATCCCCCGCACGTCGAGGGCGCCGAGATCGGCGCCCCAGTGCAGCACACGAGGCATGGCGCCCTCGAGATCCACGACCAGCGCCGCCCCCGCCGCTCGCAGCGTATGGACGGCTGCCGGCACGACTTCCGTGGCCGGCAATGTCTGGACGGCGCCTTCACCGTTGACCATTCGAACTCCTCCATCGAGTTTCTTGACATTGGTAATTAATCACGTTTACGCTGGCGTCGCAAGCAAAGATCCGAGGTCTGCCGGCGAAGTCGCCGCGGATACTCGCGATCTCGGACACCGACGACCGAGGATCGAGATGAGCGACACCCTGCGACTGTCGTGGAGCGCACCCGCCGTCCGGTGGGAGGAGGCCGCACCCCTGGGCAACGGCCGTATCGGCGCCATGGCGTTCGGGGGCGCGACCGGCCGGTACGCGCTCAACGACGCCACCGTGTGGTCGGGCACCCCCGACGGTCCGGCCGCGGCCCTCCGCGACGTGCTCGCCGACGGCGCCGGACCGGAGCGGCTCCAGGAGATCCGCGCGGCGCTCGATGACGGCGACGTCTGCACCGCCGAGGACCTGCTCATGTCGTTCGAGGGTCCCTACTCGCAGGAGTTCCTCCCCCTCGGCGACCTCGTGGTCGAGATCGCCGGCGCGAGCGCTCTCACCCCGGCGCGCATCCTCGACCTCGACGAGGCGGTGCTGACCGAGACGCTGCAGGTTCCCGGCGGCACCGTCCGCCGGCGCTCCTGGGTCTCGGCGCCCGCACAGGCGCTGATCGTCGAGATCACCGCGGACGTCGAGTTCGCGGCATCCGTCTCGCTCTCGACGCCCCTCCGCGGCACGGCCGACGGTCTCGGCCTCGACATCGAGATCCCCGTCGACGGGGCACCCCTGCACGAGACCTCGGTCGAGCCGCCCCTGCGGTACGCCGAGGCCGACACCGGCTTCGACGCCTTCGCGGCCGTCGCGGTCGCGCTGGACACCGACGGTTTCGTGGATGCCGCGCCTGCACGCGCGGACGTCCACGGGGCTCGCCGGCTGCTGATCGCCCTCTCCACATCGTCCCGCGCCGAGTTTTGGTGGGCCGACGCGGACGGGGAGTGGCGGACCGCCTCCCGCGAGGCGATCCGGGACCGGGCCAGAGAGCGGGCGGATGCCGCGGCACACCGCGCACCGTCCGCGCTGCTCGCCGAGCACCTCGCCGATCGTCGGCGCCACGCTCGGGCTCGGTTCGCGATCGGCGGTCGACGGGAAGGCACGTGGAACGTCGATCGTGACGTCCTCCACGGCGACGACGCGCAGTTGAAGGCGACCATCGCCGCCGAGTTCGGGGCGTATCTGCTCGCCTCGTCGTCGCGGGCGGGCGCGCCGGCCGCGAACCTGCAGGGCATCTGGAACGATCAGCTGCGTCCGGCGTGGTCGTCCAACTACACGATCAACATCAACACGCAGATGAACTACTGGGCAGCGCCCGTGCTCGGCCTCGACGATGCGTCCGAACCGCTGCTCGCGCTCGTCGAGCGTCTGGCCCGCACGGGGGCCGATGTCGCACGCGAACTGTACGGTGCCCGGGGCTGGGTGGCTCACCACAACGCCGACATGTGGGGCTGGAGCCTCCCCGTCGGCGGCGGCCACGGCGCGCCGAGCTGGGCGATCTGGATGATGGGCGGCGTCTGGCTGACCCACAACCTATGGGACGAGTACGCCTTCGGCGGCGACGTCGATCTGCTCCGGTCGAGGATCTGGCCCGTCATGCGCGGCGCCGTCGAGTTCTGCCTCGACTGGCTGGTTCCCGGACCAGACGGCATGCTGCGCACCTCACCCTCGACGGCGCCCGAGAACTCCTTCATCGGGCCTGACGGCGCCTCCACCGCGATCGGGCTGACCGCGGCATCCGATGTCTTCCTCATCCAGGCGCTCTTCGAACGCGCCCTCACCGCCATCGATGTCCTGGGCATCGACGACCCGCTCGCCGCCGAGGTCGACCGCGCGCTGGCCGCGCTCGCCCCGGTGGGAATCCGGGCAGACGGCCGGCTGAGCGAATGGTCTGCGGACGTCGTCGAGGTGGAACCGCTGCACCGGCACCTGTCGCCCCTCGTCGGCATGTATCCGCTCGACACCCTCACGCCCGACCGCGACCCCGACCTCTTCGATGCCGGCGTCCGCCTGCTCGATGCCCGCGGTTCCGGGGCGATGGGCTGGTCGTGGGCATGGAAGATCGCGCTGCGCGCCCGTATCGGCGACGGCGATGCCGCCGCGGCGCTGCTGGACGAGGCACTCGCCCCGTTCGAGGGCGACGCGACCCGCCACGGGCCCGTGGACGGCTCGGAATGGGGCGGACTGCTGCCCAACCTCTTCAGCACGCACCCGCCGTTCCAGATCGACGGTAACCTCGGCTTCCCCGCCGGCATCGCCGAGCTGCTGGTGCAGAGCCACGGCGGCGTGGTGCGGCTGCTTCCCGCTCTGCCATCCGCCTGGACCGACGGCGATGTCCAGGGCCTCGGCGCACGGACCGGTCTCGCGGTCGATCTCGCGTGGCGCGACGGCGCGCTGGCGTCGGCGACGCTGCGCAGCATCCGGGGCGGCGACCGCGACGTGGTCGTCGAGTACGCGGGCGACCGCGCGGTGGTCCGGGTGCCGGCCGACGGGAGCGCCGAAGTGCCGGTGGCCGCGCTCGTCGATGCCGCGGGTGTTGCGATCGGAGCGTCCCGTGCGCGGTGAGCTCACGCTCGTCGCCGAGCCCACCACCCAGACCGAGCCGGCGGACTTCGACAGCTTCTGGGCCGACACCCTCGCCGAGACCCGGCGCCACCCGCTGGACGTCACTGTCGAGCCGAGGGAGACCGGCCTCGCGGTCATCGACGTGTTCGACGTCACGTTCCGCGGCTTCGGCGGCACACGGATCCACGCCTGGCTGCGCGTCCCCCGCGGCGCGACCGCTCCGCTTCCCGGGCTCGTCCAGTTCTTCGGCTACGGCAACGGCCGCGGCCATGTGCTCCGCGATCTGCGCTGGGCCGCTGCCGGGTACGCGCACCTCGTGGTGGATGCCCGCGGCCAAGGCCACGGCGACACCGACGACGACCACGCGGACGGCGGGCCTTCGGCCGGCGGGTTCCTCACCCGCGGCATCCGCTCGCCGCACGAGTACTACTACCGGCGGGTGTACGCCGACGCCGTGCGGGCCGTCGAAGCGCTGCGGTCTCTCGACGGCGTCGATCCCGCGAGGGTCGGAGCCGTCGGCGCGAGCCAGGGCGGCGGGATCGCGCTGGCCATCGCGGGGCTGGTGCCCGACCTGGCGGTCGCGATCGTCCAGGCGCCGTTCCTCTGCGAGCTGAATCGCGCCGCCCAGCTCAGCACCGAGCACCCGTACTCTCTGCTGACCCAGCACTTCGCCGACCGGCGCCTCGACACCGCCACCGCCCTCGACACCCTGCGGTACTTCGACGGCGTCAACCACGCCCGGCGCGCCACGGCACCGGCCCTGCTCAGCACCGGACTGCGCGACGGCATCGCGCCGCCGGCATCCGTGCTCCCCGCCTTCACGGCGTACGCCGGACCCAAGCAGGTCGTGCTGTGGCCGTACAACGGCCACGAAGCCGGCGGCGACCTCGATGAGGAGAACGCGCTCGAGTTCGCTGCGGCTCACCTCGCGCCGCGCCGCCTCGCGGCCGGTCGCCCCAGCGCCTGAGCCGCGGACTCGCTACCGTATCGACTGAGACCGAAGGAACCGATGGATCACGACACCGCTGCGCGCACGACGCTCATCCGTTCCGCGTCGGAAGCAGGATCGAAGGTGTTCGCCACCATCCTGACCCGCAGCCCCATCAGCCGCATCGACATCGCTCGCCAGACCGGGCTGTCGCAGGCCGCCGTCACCAAGGCGGTCTCGCCGCTCGTCGCCGCCGGCCTGGTCGACGCGCCGCCCGCGACACACCGCGACGGCAACCCCGGTCGCCCTGCGGCGCCGGTGTCGATCATCCCCGACGCGATGGTGCTGCTGGGCATCAAGGTCAACGTCGACGAGGTGATCGGGGTCGCGACCGACCTCGCCACCACGGTGCTCGCTGCCGAGAACGAGCCGCTCGTCGCGCACGACCCGGCGTCGGCGGCCGAGGCGGTCATCGAGGTGGTGCGCCGGCTCGAAGAACGCCTGGGCGACAAGCGCGACGCCATCGCCGGCGTGGGGGTCTCGGTGTCGGGCGACGTCGACACGTCCACCGGCGTGGTCCGGGAGTCGGCGATCATGGGGTGGGCGGACGAGGACTTCGGCGGGCTGCTGCAGGAGCGGCTCGGACGGCCCGTGACGCTGGAGAACGACGTCCACGCCCTCACGGTCGGCGAACACTGGTTCGGCATCGGCCTCGGCATGGAATCGTTCGCGATCGTCACCATCGGACGCGGCATCGGCAGCGGCCTGCACCTGAACGGGCAGGTCGTGAGCGGCGCCTTCGGGGTCTCGGGCGAGATCGGCCACCTGCCCCTCGCCGATCCGTCGCGCATCTGCTCGTGCGGCCGCCGCGGCTGCGTCGAGGCCGTCGCCTCGACAGCGGCGATCGCGGCGACGGTCTCGGCCGCGCTCGGCCGAGACGTCGACATCGAGGAGGCCGTGCACCTCGCGCACGCCGGCGACCCCGCCGCCGAGGCCGCGTTCCGCGAGGCCGCCGGACTCATCGGCACCGCGATCGCCACCCTCGTCAACCTCGCCGGACCCGAGCTCGTCATCATCGGCGGTGAGGGCGTGTCGAACTTCGACCTCTTCGAGACGAACCTGCGCGACGCCTTCGAATCCCACGCCTTCGGCGCCGCCGCCCGCTGCCGCATCGTGACGCGCCCGCACACCTTCCAGGACTGGGCCCGCGGCGCCGCCGCGGCCGCCATCCAGTCGCTCGTCCGCTGACGCCGCGCCGCGGCATCCGTCCTCCCGGAGAAGCCATGTCCGTCATCACGCGCGCTCGCGCCCTGCTCGTCGACATCCCCGTCGAGACCGTCCGCACCGACGCGGTGCAGTCGTTCCTGAAGCAGGAGACGATCGTCGTCGACCTCGAGACCGACGACGGCACGCCCGGGCGCGGCTATTCGTACACGATCGGCACCGGCGGCCGCGCCGTGCTGTCGATGCTGCGGGACCACCTGCTGCCCGCGGTCATCGGTCAGGACGTGCGCCGCCCCGAGGCCGTCTGGCGGCACGCGTTCTCGCAGACCCGCGCCACCACGGTCGGCGCCATCACCTCCCTCGCGCTCGCAGCGATCGACACGGCGGTGTGGGATGCCGGATGCCGGCGCAACGGCGAGCCGCTCTGGCGCGCCGCCGGCGGCAGTGACCCGGAGGTGCGCCTCTACGACACCGAGGGAGGCTGGCTGCACATCGACGTCGACACCCTCGTCGCCAACACCGTGGCCGCGCGCGACGGCGGCTGGCACGGCTCCAAGCTCAAGGTCGGCTCACCCGAGCCTCGCCGTGACGTCGAGCGCCTCGCCGCCGTGCGTGCGGCCGTCGGCCCGGGCTATCCGCTCATGGTCGACGCGAACCAGGGCCTCACACTCGCCGACGCGCGCGCCCTGGCCCGCGCGATCGAGCCGTCGGGGATCTCCTGGCTCGAGGAGCCGCTGCCCGCCGACGACGTGTCGGCGCACGCCCGCCTCGTCGAATCGACCACGATCCCCATCGCGGTCGGCGAGTCGCTGTACTCCGTCGCGCAGTTCAAGGAGTACCTCGCCCGGGATGCCGCCACCATCGTCCAGCCGGACGTCGCGCGCGTCGGCGGCATCACGCCGTGGCTGAAGATCGCGCATCTCGCCGAGGCGTTCAACGTGCCGGTGTGCCCGCACTTCCTCATGGAGCTGCACGTCAGCCTCGTCGCCGCAGTGCCGAACGGTCGCATCGTCGAGTACATCCCGCAGCTGCGCGCCGTCACGACCGCGGACCTGGTGGTGACCGACGGTCGCACGACCGCTCCCGACGAGCCCGGCATCGGCATCTCGTGGGACGACGACGCGCTCGAGAACCTGCGCGTGCTCTAGCCCGAGCCACGACGCGAAGATGCCCGGCGGTCTCGCGACCGCCGGGCATCTTCGTGGTTCCGCGTTCCGCCGCGCCCCTACTTCAGCGCGTCGTACAGGTCCTGCTCCATCTGCAGGAACTGCGCGAGACCGAGGCCGTCCAGGTCGTCGAGGTACGCCTGCCAGGCGGCGTCGTCCTCGATGTCCCGCTGGCCGGTCACGAACTCGGCCTGCGCCTGCGTGACGTAGTTCGCGATGTTCGTCTGCAGGTCGGCGAGCTCGGCCGACGTGTCGGCGTCGGGCCACAGCTTCTCGGACGGGAACACGATGCTCTCGTCGGGCATGTACGGCTCGTACTCCTTGGACGCGATGAGCAGGCGTCGCTCGTAGCCGTCCGGCGAGTAGACGTCCTCGGGCACGACCTGCGAGTTGCGGTACTCCAGCGAGTCCCAGTACTGAGCCATCGAGCGCCAGGCGGCGTTGGAGGTCTCGTCGTACGTGAGCGGCTTGAAGGTGGGCTCCAGCTCCGGGTCGAGCGCGACGTCGCCTTCTTCCGCCGGCACCCATGCCTCGCCCTCCGGGCCCATGGCGCCCCGCTTGTCGCCCTCGTCCGTCACGAGGTAGTCGATGAGCTTGATCGCCTTGATGCGCTCGTCCTCGGTCGACTTGTTGGTCAGGGCGAAGATGCCGAGCGGGTTCACGGGCGACCGCCAGGTCGCCAGCTGCGTGCCGTCGGGACCGGCGACCGGCGCGACGGCGTCGTAGTTCTTGTCACGGCCGTCCGGGGACTCGGCCGTCACGAAGTCGTACGGATGCAGGTCGACCGCGGAGCCGAGGATCTCCGCATCGGAGTTGTCGCCCAGCGCCTTGAGCGCGTCGCCGTTCTGGGTGAACGCCGCGGTGTCGAGCAGTCCTTCCGACGCGAGGGAGTTGATGTACGCGAGGCCTTCACGCCACTGGTCCGAGGTGGCGGCGAGCTGCACTTCGCCGTCCTGCATGACCATCGGGGGCGGGCTGGACGGCCCGGCGACCGGCGCGTACGCGAACGCGTTCATGAGGTAGTTGATGATCGGCTGCGTGGCGGAACCGCTCAGCGGCACCTCGTCCTGCACACCGTTGCCGTTCGGGTCGTCGTTCTTGAACGCCCGCAGCACCGTGCGCAGCTCCTCCGTGGTGGTCGGCTGCTCGAGGCCGAGGTTGTCCAGCCACGTCGTGTTCATCCACAGCTTCGACGGGAAGCTGCAGTGATAGCACTCGCTCCACTGCGTGATCGCGTAGATGTGTCCGTCAGGAGCCGTGACCGACTCCTTCCAATCCGGCTTCTCCTCGAAGCGCTCCTTGAGCGTCGGCGCGTACTCATCGATGAGATCCTCGAGCGGCAGCAGCACCCCCTGCTGGCCGTACTTGAGGATCTCGCTGCGGGAGAAGGCGTCGACCCACGGCACGAGGAAGTACGCGTCGGGGTAGTCGCCGCTGGCGAGCGAGACCTGCCGCTTCTCGCCCGCGACGCTGCCGTCGTAGGTGGTGGTCTGCCAGTCGAAGTCGATGTCGAACTTCTTCTCGACCTCCTTGGTGAAGCTGTTGTCCGCGAGCGTGCCGTTGTCGCCCTGCGGACCGAAGGCGACGAGCTGGCCGTTGTCGTTGTCGGCCGAGGGCGTGCACGCCGCCATCGCGAGCGTGGTCGCCGCGATCGCGATCGCTGCGACCGCTCCCCTCATCAAGCTGTGTCTCATTGCCGGAATCTCCTTTGCCCGGGTCATTCTGCGTGGTGGTGGGTCTGTGGCGGGAAGCAGGATCAGCCCTTGACGGCGCCGACCATGATCCCCTTGTTGAAGTACTTGGCGACGAACGGGTACACGACGAGCATCGGCACGGTCGCGATGACGACCGTCGAGTACCGGAGCAGGTCGGCCAGCTCGCGTCGCCGGAGCTGCTCGCCGACATCGCCGCCGCCGCCGGCGTCGTTGAGCACGAGAAGGCCCCGGAGCACGAGCTGCAGCGGCTGCAGGTCGGCATTGCGGAGGTAGAGCAGCGCGTCGAAGTACGAGTTCCACTGCATGATCGCGTACATGAGCGCGATGACGGCGATCAGGGGCTTCGCGAGCGGCAGCACGATCGACCAGAGGATGCGCAGCTCGCTGGCGCCGTCGAGCTGCGCCGCCTCGTAGACCTCGTCGGGGATCGAGGCGCGGAAGAACACCATCGCGATGATGACCTGCCAGACGCCGATCGCGTTCGGCAGCAGCATCGACCAGCGGGTGTCGAGGAGGCCCAGCGACTGCACGACGAGGTACATCGGGATCACGCCGCCGCTGAAGAGCATCGTGAAGACGACGGCGCCGGTGATGACCTTGCGACCGAACAGGTTCTGGCGCGACAGCGGGTAGGCGATGGCGACCGTGCCGACGACGCTGATGAGCGTGCCGATCACGGTGTAGAAGACGGAGTTCGCGAAGCCGCGCACGATCGCCGGATTGCCGAGCGCCTCGACGTAGCCGCGGAAGGTGATGTCGACCGGCCAGAACAGGACCTGGCCCGACGACACGGCGTGGGGGCTCGACAGCGAGCTGGCCACGATGTTCAGGAGCGGCAGCAGCACCACCAGCAGGAAGATCGTGAGCAGCACGTAGGCCACCGCGACGAACGCGCGGTCTCCCCGCGTCTCTCGGATCTTCACGCCGCGCGGCTCGGATCGCCGGCGCCGAGCGCTGGGAAGGGATCGTGCGGCGACGGCGCCGACGGCGGCCTCTTCGGCGAGGACGGCCTCCTTGCTGATGACGTTGCTCACCACAGCCCGCTTCCCGTGACCCGCTTGGACACCGCGTTGACGACCAGCAGCAGCACCAGGCTGATCACGGCGTTGAAGAGGCCGATCGTCGCTCCGAGACTGAAGTTCGCGTTGAGGATGCCGGTCTTGTAGACGTACGTCGGGATGATCTCCGACGTCGAGAGGTTGAGCGCGTTCTGCAGCAGGAACGCCTTCTCGAACCCGATGGCCATGATGTTGCCGACGCCCAGGATGAGGATGATCGTCGCCGTCGGCATGAGCGCCGGCAGATCGACGTGCCGGATCTTCTGCAGGCGCGAGGCGCCGTCGATCTTCGCCGCTTCGTACAGCGAGACATCGACGGACGCGAGCGCCGCGAGGTAGATGACCGCGGAGTACCCCGTCGTCGTCCACAGGTCGGTCGCCACGTAGATGTGGCGGAAGAAGTCGGCATCGGCCAGCAGATCGACCTGGCCGGCGCCGAAGAAGCTGAACGTGCGGCCCAGCAGGCCGACGCGCGGCGACAGCAGCAGGATCGTCATCGACACGATCACGACCGTCGAGATGAAGTAGGGGGCGTACGTCATGAGCTGCACCGTGCGCTTGAAGAAGCGCAGCCGCACCTCGTTGAGGGCCAGCGCCAGGATGATCGGCAGCGGCAGGCTGGCGATCAGCGTGTACGCGGCGAGGATGAACGTGTTGGCGACCAGCCGAGGGAACACGGGGTTGCCGAAGAGCCGCTCGAAGTTGTCGAAGCCGACCCAGGGGCTCCCCCACACACCGTCGATCGGGTTGTAGTTCTTGAACGCGATGATCGCGTTCGCCATGGGCACGTAGCGGAACACGATGAACCACACGAGGGGCAGCAGCAGGAGCAGGTAGAGCTGCCAGTACCGCCGCACGCTGCGGGAGAACCGTGCGCGGGTGGTGAGCCTTCGCGACTGCGGGATCACCGCCGCGGCGGGTGTTGCGTGCTCAACGTCGAGCGTCATCCGGATCCTCCATGGATTACTTTACGACGTAATGTTATGTCCTCGATCGCGATTCCGCTACTGGACATCCGATGTCTACGAATTCGCCATCTCCCGCCGACCATGCGGGAACGACCAGCTCCGGCAGCGCTTTTGGCCGGTTCTCGCACGTGCCGGGGTCCCCGGCATCCGTCGACAGCACACGATCTCGCCGAGAGCACACGCCACGAACGTGAACAGCGTGTGCTCTCGGCGAGAGCACACGATCTCAACGCCGGCACGGAGCAGCGCGGGCGGAGCACGACCCGCGCGCGACGCTGCTACGCGAAGCGGACGGTCTGCTGGAGCCGGGTGCGGATGTCGAAGACCTCGTTGCCGCCGATG
>NZ_JBJDRK010000063.1:0-24245 GCF_044987405.1 Microbacterium sp. ZW T2_14
ATGGCGCCCGCCCGCCCGTGCAGCCAGGCACCCGAGGCGGCGAGCGCGGCGAGGGACGCGGCATCCGTGTGCTCGTCGCGCGCCACCGCACCCGCGACGAGCGCTCCGATCACCCCGGCGAGCACGTCGCCCGTGCCGGCCGTCGCGAGCCAGGGCGTGCCGGACTCGATCGTGGTGGTCCAGCCGTCGGGCGCGGCCACGACCGTCACGGCGCCCTTGAGCAGCACGACGGCACCGGTGGCCTCGGCGGTCTCGCGCGCCGCGGTGGCGCGGTCGTCCGGCGCATGTCCGAGGCCGAGCGAGGAGCGCAGCCGCGCGTGCTCCCGGTCGTGCGGCGTGAGGATGCGCGGCGCGGTGGCCTCGGCGGCGAGATCGAGCGCGCCCGCGTCGACGACGACCGGGTCGGTGTCCGACAGCAGGCCGCGCAGCGCCTCGGTCTCGGCGGGGGTGCGGGCTGCGGCATCCGTTCCGGAGCCGATCACCCACGCCTGCACCCGCCCATCGGCGGTCACCGTCTCGGGCCGGCGGGCGAGCACCAGATCGGTCGGACGGCCGGGTCCGAGGTAGCGCACCATGCCGAGTCCGGTGCGCCAGGCCGCTTCGACGCCGAGGACGGCCGCACCCGGGTAGGCCTGGGAGCCGGTCCGCATGCCCAGCACCCCTCGGGAATACTTGTCGTCAGCGGCCGTTGGCCTCCGCAGGGCGCGAGCCGTGTCGGCGCTCGTCCATCGCCTCACCATGTGGTCACAGTACCGCGCACCCGATCCGATCCGGAGACCCGATGAGCCGCCTGTTCACCCCTCTCACCCTGCGCGACGTGACGGTGCGCAATCGCCTATGGGTCTCGCCGATGTGCCAGTACAGCGCGGTCGACGGGGTGCCGCAGGAGTGGCACCACACCCACCTCGTGCAGTTCGCGTCGGGCGGTGCGGGGCTCATCGTGGCCGAGGCGACCGCGGTCGCGCCCGAGGGACGCATCTCGCCCGAGGACACCGGATTGTGGAACGACGACCAGAGGGACGCGTGGGCCCCCATCGTCGCCGCCATCCGCCGTCGGGGGGCGGTCGCCGGCGTGCAACTCGCGCACGCGGGGCGCAAGGCCTCGACGTGGTCGCCGTTCTCCGGCCGGCGCGGCTCGGTGGCGGCCGCGGACGGCGGCTGGAGCACGGTCGCACCGTCGGCGGGCGCGTTCGACGGCTTCGCCGAACCGACCGCCCTCGACGTGGCGGGCATCGATCGGATCGTCGCCGCCTTCTCGTCCGCCGCGCGCCGTGCCGTCGCCGCCGGCTTCCAGGTGCTCGAGCTGCACGCCGCCCACGGCTACCTGTTGCACCAGTTCCTGTCGCCGTTGTCGAACCGGCGCGACGACGAGTACGGCGGCTCGCTGAAGAACCGCGCGCGGCTGCTGCTGCGCACGCTGGAGGCGGTGACGGATGCCGCTCCCGGCGTTCCCGTGATCGTGAGGTTCTCGGCCACGGACTGGGCCGAGGGCGGGTGGGATGCCGACGAGACGGCGACCGTCGCGCGCTGGGCGGCGGATCGCGGCGCCGACTTCTTCGACATCTCGAGCGGCGGGCTCGTCGCCCACCAGCGGCTGACGACCGGCCCGGGCTATCAGGTGGATCTCGCTGCGCGCGTGCGCCGGGAGGCCGGTGTGCCCGTGAACGCCGTCGGAATGATCGACGACGCCGCCCACGCCGAGCGGGTGCTCGCCGAAGGAGCTGCCGACGCCGTCATGGCCGGCCGCGAGTGGCTGCGCGATCCGCACTACGGCCTGCGCGCTGCTGACGAACTCGGTGCCGAGATCGACTACTGGCCGAAGCAGTACCTCCGCGCCCGCCGCTGACGCGGGACGCGGGAACCCGCCCGGACGGGGAAGAAGACGATGAGCGGATGCCGCGGCCCCTGCCGCGGCATCCGCTCATCGTCATGGATCAGAAAGCGCGCCGACGGGTGGCGTCCTGCACCTCTCCGATGAGCTCCTCGATGATGTCCTCGAGGAACAGCACCGCGGTGATCTGCCCGGCGTCGTCGCGCACCTGGGCGAGGTGGCGGCCGGCACGCCGCATCAGGGCAAGCGCGTCCTCGAGGTCGGTCGTCTCGAGCACGGGCACCATGTGGTGGATGCGCTTTGTCGGGATCGGGAGGGCGACGTCTGTCGCGGCATCCGGTCCCTCCGCCGCCCGCAGGATGTCCTTGAGGTGCACGTAGCCCACCGGCACGCCCGCCTCGTCGACGATCACGTAGCGCGAGAAGCCGTGCTTCGCGACGGCCCGCTCGATCTCGGCAGGAGTCGTGGTCTGCGGCAGCGTCACCAGCTGCGAGAGCGGCAGCGCGACCTCGGCGGCCTTCTTGTCGGTGAACTCGACCGCCGCCGCCACCGTTCCTGCGGAGTCGTCGAGCACGCCCTCGATGCGCGACTGGTTGACGATCGTCGCGACCTCTTCCAGCGTGAAGGTGGAGGCTGCCTCGTCCTTCGGCTCGACGCGGAACAGGCGCACCACGTGGTTGGCGATCCAGTTGAGGGTGACGATGATCGGGTGGAACAGCTTCGACAACCACACCAGCGGCGTCGCGAGCATCAGCACGGCGCGGTCGGGCACCGAGAACGCGAGGTTCTTGGGCACCATCTCGCCGAACACGACGTGCAGGTACGACACCACGACCAGGGCGACGGCGAACGCGACGCCGTCCACGACCGCCTCCGACCAGCCGGTGAGACCCAGCGGGGCCGCGAGGAGGTGGTGGATCGCGGGCTCCGACACGTTGAGGATCAGCAGCGAGCAGATCGTGATGCCCAGCTGGCTCGTCGCCAGCATCAGCGTCGCGTGCTCCATCGCGTACAGCGCGGTCTTGGCCGAGCGCGAACCCTTCTCGGCGAGCGGCTCGATCTGCGAACGGCGAGCGGAGATGACGGCGAACTCGGCGCCGACGAAGAAGGCGTTGGCGATGAGCAGCACCACCAGCCAGGCGATTCCGGCCCAGTCGTTCATCGGCGATCACCCGCCTCGGTCGTCGCGTCCTCGTGCGGCATCGGGGTGGGCGTGAACCGCACGCGGTCCACCCGGCGTCCTTCCATGCGCTGGACCTCGAGCGCGCCGTCCTCGATCTCGACGGTGTCGCCGACGACAGGGATGCGTTCCAGCACGCTCATGATGTATCCGCCGACGGTGTCGTAGACGTCCCCTTCGGGGATGCGGATGCCGGTGCGGTCGCGCACCTCGTCGGGCCGCAGTTCGCCGGGGAACATGACGGCGTCGTCGAGGCGGACGATGCCTGCGCGACGGCGGTCGTGCTCGTCGAGCACCTCGCCGACGATCTCCTCGACGAGGTCCTCGAGCGTGACGACGCCGGCGGTGCCGCCGTATTCGTCGACGACGACGGCCATCTGATAGCCGCGGGCGCGCAACTCGGCGACGAGCACATCGAGGTGGACCGCTTCGGGGAATCGCAGCGGCTCGGTGGCGAGGGCCGCGGCGGGCACGTCGGCCCGGCGTTCGCGGGGCACGCCGACCGCCGCCTTCAGATGGACGATGCCGGTGATGTCGTCCATGGACTCGCCGTACACGGGGAAGCGGCTGTGGCCGGTGCGCCGCGCCAACTGGATGACGTCCTCGGCGGAGTCGTCCGCGGCGAGCGCGTGGATGCTGGGGCGGGGCGTCATCACGTCGGCGGCCGACAGGCGGGCGAAGGTGAGGCTCCGGTCGAGGAGCGACGCCGTGTCCTCCTCGAGCACGCCGGCGCTGGCGGAGCGCCGGACCAGGCTCGACAGCTCCTCGGCCGTGCGCGCACCCGACAGCTCCTCCTTGGGCTCGATGCCGACCGCGCGCAGCACTCCGTTCGCACTGCCGTTGAGCACCACGACGGCGGGACGGAACACCGTCGTGAACGCGACCTGGAACGGCATGACGAGCTTGGCGGTCTGCCGCGGGATGGCGAGGGCGAAGTTCTTCGGCACGAGCTCGCCGAGGATCATCGAGAACACCGTGGCGATCGAGACACCGATGATCGCTGCGAGCGGGCGCGAGACGCCGGTCGGGATGCCCCAGGCGTCGAACACGGGCGCCAGCAGGTTCGAGATCGCCGGCTCCATCGTGTAGCCGGTGAGCAGCGTGGTCAGGGTGATGCCGAGCTGTGCACTCGAAAGGTGGGTCGAGGTGATGCGCAGCGCGCTGATCGTGAGCGAGAGACGGGTCTCGCCCGCCTCCTGGCGGGATTCGAGATCGGCCCGATCGAGATTGACGAGCGCGAACTCGCTCGCCACGAACAGTCCGGTGCCGATCGTGAGCAGAAGCCCCACGCCCAACATGACGTAATCCATCACGCATCACCCCCGTTGCGTCGGAGGAGGGGTCGGTGGGGCGATTGTCTGCAACTAGGAGGGTCGTCCATCGTGCCGACAAGTCTACGGCAGGGGCGCGAGGCCCGACCTGTCGGCTGTCAACCCCCTCCTCGGCTGAGAGCCGCGCCCGCACGATGGTCGACCCCGGCGCTTCGCGCCGAGTCGACACGAATCGGAGAGGTCATGACCACGACGGACCACGAGCTCGACGACCGGCGCGCACCGGATCCCGAGCACCCCGACAAGCCCGACACCCCGCGCGAGATCGAGAAGCGCTCGTGGAAGTACGTGTTCGTCAAGACGGCGCGGGAGTTCACGGCGGACGAGTGCACCGACATCGCCGCAGCGCTCACCTACTACGCCGTGCTGGCGATCTTCCCGGGGCTCGTCGCCGTCTTCTCGATCTTCGGACTGATCGGCCGCAGCAGCCAGGCCACCGACCAGATCATCGGCGTGGTCGACTCGGTGGCCCCCGACGCGGCCGACGCCCTGCGCGGTCCGCTCGAGCAGGCGGCCGACTCCCCCGCCGCGGGCTGGGGGCTGATCCTCGGGCTCGTGCTGGCGATCTGGTCCGCATCCGGCTACGTGGGCGCCTTCAGCCGCGCCATGAACCGCATCTACGAGATCGAGGAGGGCCGGCCGTTCTGGAAGCTGAAGCCGGCTCAGATCCTCATCACCCTCATCGGGGTCGCCCTCATCGTCGTCGCGCTCGTGATCCTCGTCGTGTCGGGGCCGGTGGCCGACGCGGTCGGGTCGGCACTCGGCCTCGGCGAGGTCGCCACGACCGTGTGGGACATCGTCAAATGGCCGGTGCTGGCGGCGATCGTCGTCCTGATGGTGGCGATCCTCTACTACGCCACACCCAACGCCAAGCAGCCGAAGTTCCGCTGGATCAGCCTCGGGTCGCTGCTGGCCATCCTCGTCCTCGTCGTCGCGTCGGTGGCCTTCGGTCTGTACGTCGGGAACTTCTCGAACTACGACCGCACGTACGGTTCGCTGGCCGGCGTGATCATCTTCCTGCTGTGGCTCTGGATCGCGAACATCGCGCTGCTCTTCGGTGCGGAGTTCGACGCGGAGCTGGAGCGCGGACGCCAGCTGCAGGCGGGCATCGCCGCCGAGGAGGACATCCAGCTGCCGCCGCGCGACACCCGCAAGAGCGACAAGGCCGCCGAGAAGGAGCGCAAGGACGTCGAGGAGGGCCGCCGCATCCGCAGCGAGCACGAGGACGACGATGGCGATCACACGGACGCCACGGGTGCGGATCGCGCCTCGTCCCGTCGAGGAGGATGACGGATGCCGGCCCGTCGTCCTGTCGCGCCGTCGCTCCCCGCGTCGGCGCGGTCACCAGCTGACGGGGAGCGCCTTGCCCTCTTCGTAGCCCGCGGCGGACTGCAGCCCGACGCGCGCGCGGTCGTGGAACTCGGCAACGGTGGCCGCTCCCGCGTAGGTGAACGAGGAGCGGACGCCCGAGGTGATCATGTCGAGGAGGTCCTCCAGCCCGGGGCGGAGCGGATCGAGGTAGATCTTCGACGACGAGATGCCCTCGGCGAAGAGCTCCTTGCGGGCGAGCTCGTACGGATCGAGCCGGCCGAAGCGCTCGTGCACCGCCTTCGTCGAGGCCATTCCCCACGATTCCTTGTACGAGCGGCCGGCCTCGTCGACCTGCAGCTCGCCGGGTGCCTCGATGGTGCCGGCGAACCACGAGCCGATCATGACGGATGCCGCACCCGCCGCCAGCGCCAGCGCCACGTCGCGCGGGTAGCGCACGCCCCCGTCGGCCCAGACATGCGCGCCCATCACCCTGGCGGCCTCCGCGGTCTCCAGCACCGCGGAGAACTGGGGGCGGCCGACCGCCGTCATCATGCGTGTCGTGCACATCGCACCCGGGCCGACACCGACCTTGAGGATCGTCGCACCCGCGGTGACCAGGTCGTGCACGCCCTCGGCGGTGACGACGTTGCCGGCGGCGATCGGGATGCCGAGGTCGAGGTCGGCGACGGTGCGCAGCGCCCGCAGCATCCCCTCCTGGTGGCCGTGCGCGGTGTCGACCACGAGCACGTCGACTCCCGCGGCGGCGAGCGCCCGGGCCTTCGCGGCGACATCGCCGTTGATCCCGACGGCGGCGGCCACGATGAGCCGGCCGGATGCGTCGACGGCGGGCCGGTACAGCGTCGAGCGCAGGGCGCTGCGGCGCGAGAGGGTCCCGACCAGGTGACCGTGGTGCAGCACGCAGACCGTCTCGGCCTCCGCGGCGACGATCACATCGAACGCATGACGCGCACTCTCGATGTCGTCGGCGTCGACGGATGCCGCGCGCCCGCGTGCCAGGTCGCCCAGGCGCGCGTCGGGCAGCGCGGTCCCCAGTCGGGTGGCCGGCACGATGCCGAGGATGTCGTCGGCGTCCACCCGGGCGCCAGTGGGCGCCACTACGATGCCGTGACCGTCGGTGGCCGGAAGCAGCCGCGCCGCGTCGGCGACCGTCGCGTCGGGCGGCAGAACCAGGGGCGTGTCCCACTCGACGGGCTGCGCCTTCACCCAGCGGATCGCCGCATCGAGCTCTTGCAGCGGCATGTCCTGCGGCAGCACCCCGAGCCCGCCGCGGCGTGCGAGGGTGGCCGCCAGCCGTGCGCCGGTGACGGAGTTCATGTTGGCCGAGACGAGGGGAAGGGTGGCCGTCGTCCCGTCGCCCGGCGAGAGGTCTACGTCGAGGCGGCTGGTGATCGCCGAACGACGCGGAACGAGGAAGACGTCAGAGTAGGTCAGGTCGACGTCGGGTGTTTCGCCGTAGAACTCCATGAGCGCCAAGGGTAGTGACAGTTCCTGTGCGGATAATCATGCGGGTTCTTTCAGCTGACGCAGTGCCGGGGGCCGGAACGGCCTCCCCAGACTGGGCTAGGCTTAACCGTCGCGTGTGCGGGCTTGCAGAGCCCCGCGCGCATCCAGAACTTCACCGATGAAAGCAGGCGATTCAGCGTGTCGAGCCAGGTGACGGGCGTCGGGGTTTCGAACGAGGGAGAGTTCGGAGCGAACGAGTGGCTCGTCGAGGAACTGTACGAACAGTTCAAAATCGACAGGAACTCCGTCGACAAGGCGTGGTGGCCGGTTCTCGAGGCCTACCACCCGGCCGACGGCGCAGCACCGGAGGCACCCCCCGCGCCGGCCGCGCAGACGGCGCCCGCGGAAGCCGCGCCGGCAGCCGCAGCGCAGGCCGCAGCCGCAGCGCCGGCCGCGGCATCCGAGCCTCATCCGGTGACGGCGCCGATCCCGGTGATCGGCGCACAGCCGGTGGCGCGCACCACCGCCCGGCCCGCCGCACCGCAGCCGATCCCGGCGCAGGCCCCGAAGTCCCAGCCCTCGTCGGCGGAGGCGCAGGCGGAAGCCGACGTGGTCACGACGCTGCGAGGCATGCCGAAGACCCTCGCGGCGAACATGGACGAGTCGCTCACCGTCCCCACCGCGACCAGCGTGCGCACCGTGCCGGCCAAGCTGATGATCGACAACCGCATCGTCATCAACAACCACATGGCGCGCACACGCGGCGGCAAGGTGAGCTTCACGCACCTGATCGGCTGGGCGATCATCCAGGCGCTCAAGGAGTTCCCGAGCCAGAACGTGTTCTACGCCGAGATCGACGGCAAGCCCTCGGTCGTCGCTCCGGCGCACATCAACCTCGGCATCGCGATCGACCTCCCGCGGCCCGACGGCACGCGCGCGCTGCTGGTGCCGAGCATCAAGCGCGCCGACCGGCTGACGTTCAGCGAGTACCTCACGACGTACGAGGACCTCATCGTCCGGGCGCGCGGCAACAAGCTCACCGCGGCGGACTTCCAGGGCACCACGATCTCGCTCACCAACCCCGGCGGCATCGGCACCGTGCATTCGGTGCCGCGCCTCATGAAGGGCCAGGGCTGCATCGTCGGCGCGGGCGCGCTCGAGTACCCCGCCGAGTTCCAGGGTGCGAGCGACAAGACGCTCAACGAGCTGGCCATCGGCAAGACGATCACGCTCACCAGCACTTACGACCACCGCGTCATCCAGGGCGCGGGCTCGGGCGAGTTCCTCAAGAAGGTGCACGAGCTGCTCATCGGCCAGCGCGGCTTCTACGACGACATCTTCGCCGCGCTGCGCATCCCCTACGCCCCCATCCACTGGGCCGCCGACATCAACGTCGACCTCGCCGAGCGCGTCGACAAGACCGCTCGCGTGCAGGAGCTGATCAACTCGTTCCGGGTGCGCGGCCACCTCATGGCCGACACCGACCCGCTCGAGTACGTGCAGCGCACGCACCCCGACCTGGAGATCGAGAACCACGGCCTGACCTTCTGGGACCTCGATCGCGAGTTCGTCACGAACGGGTTCGGCGGCAAGCGCCAGATGAAGCTGCGCGACATCCTCGGCGTGCTGCGCGACTCGTACTGCCGCACGATCGGCATCGAGTACATGCACATCCAGGACCCCGGGCAGCGCGCCTGGTTCCAGGAGAACGTCGAGATCAAGTACCAGAAGCCCGGTCACGACGAGCAGCTGCGCATCCTCGACAAGCTGAACCAGGCCGAGGCGTTCGAGACGTTCCTGCAGACGAAGTACGTCGGGCAGAAGCGCTTCAGCCTCGAGGGCGGCGAGTCGTTGATCCCCCTCCTCGACGAGATCCTCCAGGGCGCCGCCGGGGCGGGCCTGGACGGCGCCGCGATCGGCATGGCGCACCGCGGCCGCCTGAACGTGCTGACCAACATCGCCGGAAAGACCTACGGCCAGGTGTTCCGCGAGTTCGAGGGCTCCGTCGCGATCGGCTCGAAGAGCGGATCGGGCGACGTCAAGTACCACCTCGGCACCGAGGGCACCTTCGTCGCCGACGACGACTCCGAGCTGCCGGTGTACCTCGCCGCCAACCCGTCGCACCTCGAGACGGTGGACGGCGTGCTGGAGGGCATCGTCCGCGCCAAGCAGGACCGCAAGCCCATCGGCACCTTCACGTGGCTGCCGATCCTCGTGCACGGCGACGCGGCCTTCTCGGGCCAGGGCGTCGTCGTCGAGACGCTGCAGATGTCGCAGCTGCGCGGCTACCGCACCGGCGGCACCGTGCACGTCGTCGTCAACAACCAGGTGGGCTTCACCACCACCCCCACCGACGCCCGCACCTCGGTGTACGCCACCGACGTCGCCAAGACGATCCAGGCGCCGATCTTCCACGTGAACGGCGACGACCCTGAGGCCGTCACGCGGGTCGCCCAGCTCGCTTTCGCGTATCGCGAGCGCTTCCACCGCGACGTCGTGGTCGACCTCGTCTGCTATCGCCGACGCGGTCACAACGAGGGCGACGACCCCTCGATGACGCAGCCGCTCATGACGAACCTCATCGAGGCGAAGCGCTCGGTCCGCCGGCTGTACACCGAGGCCCTCGTGGGTCGCGGCGACATCACCGAGGAGGAGTACGAGAAGGCGAAGCAGGACTTCCAGAACCGCCTCGAGATCGCCTTCGCCGAGACGCACGCGGCCGAGACGGGCTCGTCGCCGATCGTCGTGCCGGACGTCGCCGAGCAGCCGGCAGCCGGGGAACCCGAGACGACCGGGGTCTCCCGCGAGATGGTCGGGCTGATCGGCGACACCTTCGTCAACAAGCCCGAGAACTTCACGGTGCACAACAAGCTGCAGCAGCTGCTCGACAAGCGCCTCGACATGAGCCGCAACGGCTCGATCGACTGGGGCTTCGGCGAGCTGCTGGCCTTCGGCTCGCTGCTGCTGGAGAAGACCAACGTGCGTCTCGCCGGACAGGACTCGCGCCGCGGCACCTTCGTGCAGCGCCACGCGGTGCTCCACGACCGGTCGAACGGCCAGGAGTGGATCCCGCTGACCAACCTCAGCGAGGACCAGGGCCGCTTCTACGTCTACGACTCGCTCCTCAGCGAGTACGCGGCGATGGCGTTCGAGTACGGCTACTCGGTCGAGCGGGCCGACTCGCTGGTGCTGTGGGAGGCGCAGTTCGGCGACTTCGGCAACGGCGCGCAGTCGGTCGTCGACGAGTTCATCTCGTCGGCCGACCAGAAGTGGGGCCAGCAGTCGAGCGTCGTGCTGCTGCTCCCCCATGGCTACGAAGGTCAGGGGCCCGACCACTCGTCGGCGCGCATCGAGCGCTACCTGCAGATGTGCGCGCAGGACAACATGACGGTTGCGCGACCGTCGACGCCGGCGTCGTACTTCCACCTGCTGCGCCGCCAGGCCTATGCCCGTCCCCGCCGGCCGCTCATCGTGTTCACCCCGAAGGCGATGCTGCGTCTGCGCGGCGCCACGAGCCCGGTCGAGGATTTCCTCACCGGCAAGTTCGAACCGGTGCTCGACGACAACCGCGGCGTGGACAAGTCGGCCGTCAAGCGTGTGCTGCTGCACGCCGGCAAGATCCACTGGGACCTGCGGGCCGAGCTCGACAAGAACCCGAACCCGGCGGTCGCGCTGGTGCGGCTGGAGCAGTACTACCCCGCGCCCGTCGACGAGCTCAACGCGGTCGTCGACTCGTATCCGAACGCCGAGCTGGTGTGGGTGCAGGACGAGCCGGAGAACCAGGGCGCCTGGCCGTTCATCGCGCTCGAGGTCGTGAAGCACCTGCGCGGTCGCACCATCCGCCGCATCTCCCGCGCGTCCGCGGCATCCACCGCCACCGGCTCGCCGAAGGTGCACGCCGCAGAGCAGGCCGCCATCATGCAGGAGGCGCTCTCGGTCTAGCCGTCTTTCGTCGAACCGGCCCCGGATCCTCACACGTACACGTGAGGACATCCGGGGCCGGCTCGCGTCAGGCCGGGGCTGCCGTCGTCTTCACCTCGACGACAGTGCCGGAATCGGCGAAGGGCGTGGCCTCGAGCTCCTCGCCGCCCGGCTCGACGGGGCGCCGCGGCGAAGGGCGCAGCCGCTGCCAGACCGTCACGACGATCGCTGCGAACGCCAGCACGGCGGCCGGCAGCAGATTCGCCCCGGCGAGCACGAGCAGCCCCACCGAGAGCACCGCGGCGATCACGGCCATGAACCAGCCCGCGCTGAGGCGCGGGAGGATGAGCGTGGCAGCGATCATGCCGGCGGTGTAGATCGACACCATGTTGCTGGTGTGGATCAGGATGAAGGTCTCCAGGTGCCCACCGGTGGCGAGCGCGATCGCGCAGTAGACCACGGCGATCGCGAAGGTCACCAGCAGCGCCCGCCGCGGCACCTGCCCGGCGCCGGCGCCGGGTGCGAGGAAGTGCGGCAGATCACCCGAGGCGGCGAGCGACGCCCCGAGCTTGCCGAACGCGGCGAGGTACGCGTTCATGACCCCCAGGACGACGATCGCGGCGATCGCGCCGATCGCGGTCGGGCCGAACCCGGGTGCCACCGCGTCGGCGAGCGTCAGCAGCGGCACGGCACCGGCGCCGGCCTCCTCCCCCAGCACGCCCACCGTCACCACCTGCAGCAGCAGGTAGGCGAGCCCGGTCACCACGAGTGCGATGGCGGTGGCGAGGGGGATGCTGCGGCGCGGGTCGCGGAACTCCCCCGAGATGTGCGTGCCCACCTCCCAGCCGGCGAAGGCCCAGACGAAGAGGCTGATCGCGGTGCCCACGCCTGCCCACCCGTGCGGCAGGAAGGGGGTGAAGTGCGCTGCCTCGACGGCCGGGAACGCCGTGGCCACGACGAAGACGACGATGCCCACCAGCAGCCCGGTGAGCACGAACTGCACCCACCCGGCCACGCGCACGCCCAGCATGTTGACGGCGAAGGGCGGCACCAGGATCGCGAACATGAGGATCGGCACCGCGGCCCGGTCGATGTGCAGGATCGCGGTCAGGTACTCGGCGCCCAGAGCCGCCAGCACAGGGAAACCGGCGGCCACGCCGAAGTAGAACCAGTAGCCGGTGGCACGGGCCGCCGTCCGTCCGAGCGCTCGACGCACGTAGCTCGCCACACCGCCCGGGTCGGGGTAGCGAGCCGCGAGCGCGGCGAACGTTCCCGCGAGCGGCACCGAGAGGACGATGACGGCGAGCACCGACACGATCGACGCAGGGCCGGCAGCGTCCGCTGCGAGCCCGGGGAGCACCAGCAGTCCGGTGCCGAGCACGGAGGCGACGTACAGCGCCGTGCCCTGCACGACGCCGAGGCCGCCGCGGGACCGGCGTGGGGTTCGGGGATGGCTCTGGGTCACCGATCCAGTGTGGTGGCGGCATCCGGTACCGCGCGCCCGTCCCGCCGCCGTACCGCGGCGGATTCCTGCCATCCCGGAGCGCAGCGGTGTCGATCCTCATCTGAGGCGCCGAGCCCACATGCGGGCGCCGCGACGGCGCGTCGGCCCTCATCTCGGCTCGTGTCCTCGATTGAGGACGCGCGACGACGGCGCTCGTCAGCCCGCGATCGGCGTGACACCGGCGCGGGCGAACGCGGCGGTCGCGGCATCCGTCGACGCCTCGCGGTCCTCCTCGACCAGGCCGAGCCGCGTGCGACGGTCGAGGAGGTCGGCGATGCTCAGCGCACCCTCGACCGCGACTCCCCACTGGAGTTCCTGGGGCGTCACACCGCACGCGGCCGTAGGGCCGTCCGGGAGAGACGCCGCAAACGGCGCCTCGGCGCCGAAGCGGCGCACGAAACGCGAGGGCGCTCCGATTTCACCCAGTCGAGGACGGGGCCACGCACCCACGAGCGGGATCGACCGGGTGACCGAGGGCCGCGAGGGCAGCCCCGGGTCGCGGCGGATCACCGCGTCGACGGCGTCCTCCGCCATGCGCCGGTAGGTGGTGAGCTTGCCGCCGACGATGCTGAGCACGCCCGACGACGACTCGATGATCGCGTGGCGGCGCGAGAGGTCGCTGGTGTCGTCGTCGTCCGCACCCGCCAGGAGCGGACGCAGCCCGGCGAATGTCGCCAGGACGTCGGTGCGCTCGAGAGGATCCGCCAGCACCGTGTTGACGGTGGTCAGGAGCGTCTCGATCTCGGCCTCCGTCGCGTGCGCGACATCCGGGATCGGGCCGTCGGCCGGAACGTCGGTGAGCCCGATGTAGGTGCGCCCGTGCTGTGCCGGCAGCGTGAACACGAAGCGGTTCGCCGATCCGGGAATCGGCACTGTCAGCGAGACGTCCGAACCGCCGAGCCGCGCGGTCGAAACGACGAGGTGGGTGCCGCGGCTGGGCCGCAGCCGCACCTCGGGATCGAGGTCGCCCGCCCACACGCCGGTCGCGCTGACCACCGCGCGCGCAGCGACCTCGACGGTCGCGCCCGTCACGAGGTCGCGCAGTCGCGCCGAACGGCCGGTGGCCGAGACGGCTTCGACCCGGGTGAGGACGGATGCCCCGTACCCGGTGGCCGTCCGCGCGACCGCGACGACGAGCCGGGCGTCGTCGATGAGCTGCCCGTCCCACCCCCGCACGCCGCCCCGGAGGTCTTCGGCACGCACGGACGGGGCGAGACGGAGGGTCTCCGCGCGACTGATCGCCCCCGGACCGGGCAGGACAGCACCGGGCGTGCCGACCGCGCGGCGCAGACCGTCGCCCATCTCGTAGCCGAGCCCGATGTACGCACCGCGCGCGAGGTGGCCGGGTCCATGCAGCGGCACGACCTGGGCCAGCGGTCGCGTGAGGTGCGGCGCGGTGCGCGTGAGCAGGATGTGGCGCTCGAGGGCGCTCTCGCGCGCGATCGCGATCTGCCCGGACGCCAGGTAGCGCAGGCCGCCGTGCACGAGCTTCGAGCTGAACCGGCTGGTCCCGTGGGCGAGGTCGTGCCGCTCGACCAGCACCGTGCGCAGGCCGCGGCTCGCGGCATCCAGGGCGATCCCCACTCCGGTGATACCACCGCCGATGACGAGCACGTCGATCTCGCGCGCGTCGGCCAGCGCTTCGAGCTCTCGAGCGCGGCGAGCGGCCGTGAGGGCGGTGGGCGAGGGCGTGCGCCCGACGATCCGGGCGGTCACGGGCTATGCCTCGAGCACATAATGAAGGAGGTACATAATGTTGATACGGCACTGAGGCGGCGGCGTGTCATCTAGGCCCTGCCGCTTCGTCGGCGGACCCGAGGTACCCCCGCAGCGCCAGCCCGAGCTCGGCGCGCCATGCCTGTTCGGGGAGCCACTCCGCCACCAGCGGCGCGGACTGCACCGCGGACTGCGCGATGAGCAGCACCATGGCGGCGAGCTGCGCCGGATCGCCCGCGCGGACGTAGCCCGCCCGCTGTCCTGCCGTGATGCGCCGTGCGGTCTCGGCGTGGATGGCCCGCTGACTCCTGCCCAGCCTGTCGAGGATGTAGTGCGCGAAGAGCTCCGGGTCGGTGTCGCGCAGGCGGTCCACGAGAGGCAGCCGGCGCACGCGGTCGGCGGTCTCCACGAGGAGCCCCGCGAGTTC
Organism: Microbacterium sp. ZW T2_14; assembly: GCF_044987405.1. Classification (NCBI taxonomy): domain Bacteria; kingdom Bacillati; phylum Actinomycetota; class Actinomycetes; order Micrococcales; family Microbacteriaceae; genus Microbacterium; species Microbacterium sp. ZW T2_14. The sequence continues at coordinate 14,686 of NZ_JBJDRK010000063.1, forward strand.
GTCCAGGTCGGTGCACTCCCGCTCGCCCGCGGGCAACGCCGCGACCAGCTCGCGCGTCACGAGGGCCGCGAACACCGCCTGCGCGTCGGGCCAGTAGCGGTACAGCGTCTGGCGCGCGATGCCGCAGCGGCGCGCGATATCGGATGCCGTCGTCCGGCGGATCCCGTGCGCGAGCACCTCCTCGAGCGCGGCGTCGAGGATCGCCTTCTCTGTGTCGGACGCTCCCTCAGGCATGTGACAACCATACAGAATGTGTCATACTGTCGCCATGGTTGCGCCGGCGCACACAGACCCTTCGGGCGACGCCGCTCCCCCGCGTCCTGTCGCCGTGCCGACGCCCCGCCCGCGCGGCGCCTGGGACTCCTGGGGCACCGAGCCCGCTCGCCTGCCTGCGGCGGCGAAGGCCATCGTGGCGACCCTGCTGCCCGGCAAGGCGCATCCCGTGCGGCGTCGCGGCGCGCCCGTGCTCACCCCGTCGCTGCTCTCCGACGCCGACTTCGGCGCGCTCGCCGGGATCGTCGGCGATGCCCACGTGACCCGCACCGACGAGGGCCGGCTGCTGCATCTCGGCGGCAAGAGCACGCCCGACCTCCTGCGCCGCCGGCTCGACGACCCGCAGGCCGCTCCCGACGCCGTCGCTGCACCCGCCGACCACGACCAGGTCGGCGCCGTGCTGCGTCTCTGCGCCGCCCGCGGCATCGCCGTCGTGCCGTTCGGAGGCGGCACGTCCGTCGTCGGCGGGGTCGACCCCGACCGCGGCACGCATCACGCCGTCGTCGCGCTGGATCTCGTCCGAACAGCCGCCCTCCTCACCCTCGACGAGGTGTCGCTGCTCGCGACGTTCGGCGCCGGGACCACCGGGCCCCAGGCGGAGGAGATGCTCGGGGCACGCGGCCTCACGCTCGGCCACTTCCCCCAGAGCTTCGCGTACGCCTCGCTGGGCGGCTACGCCGCGACCCGCTCGAGCGGCCAGGCGTCGCGGGGCTACGGCCGCTTCGACGACCTCGTCCATGCGCTCCGCGTCGCCACGCCGGCGGGCGACCTCACCCTCGGCCGCTCCCCTGCGAGCGCCGCCGGGCCCGATCTCCGCCAGCTGTTCCTCGGCTCCGAGGGGGCCTTCGGCGTCCTCACCGAGGTGACGGTCCGCGTCCGGCCCGTCCCCGCTGCGACCGCCTACCGCGCGTGGTCCTTCCCCGACTTCGTGTCGGGTGCGACGGCGATCCGCGAAGCCACGCAGCGCGGCATCCGTCCCACCGTCCTGCGGCTCAGCGACGAGACCGAGACGCGCGTGAACGCGGCGATGGGCGGCCACCTCACCCGGCTGCGCGGATGCCTCGCCGTCGCCACCTTCGAGGGCGCGACCGCGTCGGAGGCCGAGGCCGCACGTGACGACCTCGATCGCCTCTTCACCGCCCACGGCGCGACGTCGCGCGGCGAGGATCCGGCCCGATCGTGGGAGCGGGGGCGCTTCGCGTCACCCGCCCTGCGCGACACATTGATGGACACCGGTGTGCTCGCCGAGACCCTCGAGACCGCCACCACGTGGGCCAACCTGCCCGCCCTCAAGCGCGCGGTCACCACCGCGCTGACCGAGAGCCTCGCCGCGGCCGGCACCAAGCCGATCGTGCTCTGCCATATCTCGCACGTCTACCCGGCGGGCGCCTCCCTCTATTTCACCGTGGTCGCCGCGCTCACCGGCGATCCGCAGAGCCAATGGAGACGGGCGAAGGATGCCGCGTCCCACGCCATCACGGACGCCCACGGCACGATCACCCACCATCACGCCGTCGGGCGCGACCACCGTCCGTACCTGGAGGCGGAGATCGGCTCACTCGGCGTCGATGTCCTCCGCGCGGTGAAGGCCGTGCTCGATCCGACGGGCATCATGAACCCGGGCGCACTCATGGTTCCGCCGGCCTCGACCGACCCCGCATGAGGGTCGCGCTCCTCGTCAATCCCGCTGCCCGCGGCGGCGCCCACACCGGCGCGGCGACCCGGGCAGCCGAGCGCCTCCGAAGCCACGGCGTGCAGACCTCCGTCCTGAGCGGCGGCAGCGCGGCGGAGTCCTCCGCGCTGCTGCGCACCGCGATCCAGCTGGGAGTGGATGCCGTGGCCGTCGCCGGCGGGGACGGCACGGTGAACCTCGCGATCCAGGAGGTCGCCGGCACCGGCATCCCGCTGGGCATCGTGCCTTCCGGCACGGGCAACGACTTCGCGGCGACCCTCGGGCTGCGCGAGCTCGACGTCACCGCAGCCGCCGACACGATCGCCGCGGGCCGGACCCGCCGCATCGACCTGGCACGCGTGACCCGCGACGACGGCTCGACCCGATACTTCGGGTCGGTGCTCGCCAGCGGCTTCGACTCGAAGGTCAACGACCGCGCCAACGCGATGCGGTGGCCGCGCGGCGGCTCCCGCTACAACCTCGCCATCCTCGTGGAGTTCCTGACGCTCTCCGGCATCGCCTACGAGGTCGACGCCGAATTGGCGGACGGCACTCACGATGCGCTGCGCGGCGACCTCGTGATGGCGACGGTGGGCAACGGGCGGACCTATGGCGGTGGCATCCCGATCTGTCCGGATGCCGACCCTGCCGACGGACTCCTCGATCTCGTGCTGGTGCGTCCGGCAGGACGCCTCCGGCTCGCGCGCCTGCTGCCGCGGGTGTACCGCGGCACTCACGGCACGGTGCCCGAGGTGTCGATCCGGCTCGTGCGCTCGGTGCGGCTCTCGTCACCGGGCGTCACCGCCTACGCGGACGGCGACCCGATCGGGGCGCTGCCCCTCACGATCGACGTCGCGCCCGGCGCACTCACGATCTTCACGCCCGCCGGCTGACGGCCGGCGCGAGCGGCGTCAGTGCGCCGCCTGGACCGCCCGCAGCTTCGCCAGCACCTGATCGCGCAGCTCTTCGGGCGCGCTCTCCTTGCAGGCCCGTGCCAGCACCTCGGTGAGCGTGCGCGCGACGAGAGCCTCGTCGCGGCAGCCGGCACAGTTCTCGAGGTGCTCGGCGATGTCGCCCTGCTCGGTCTTGCAGACCTCGTGGCGCAGGTACTCCTCCAGGTCGCGCCGTGCCTTGTCACAGCCGCAGTCGGTCATTTCGTGCTCCTCGTGGCGGCAGTCGCGATGCCGCGCTCTTTTGCGTAGTCGGCCAGCAGTTCACGAAGCATCCGCCTGCCACGATGCAGGCGGCTCATGACCGTGCCGATGGGGGTCTTCATGATGTCGGCGATCTCCTGGTAGGCGAAGCCCTCGACGTCCGCGAGGTACACCGCCAGCCGGAAGTCCTCCGGGATGGACTGCAGTGCGTCCTTCACGACCGACGCCGGCATGTGGTCGATCGCCTCGGCCTCGGCCGAGCGGGTGCTCGATGCCGTGGTCGACTCGGCGCCGCCGAGCTGCCAGTCCTCGAGCTCGTCGATCGTGCCCTGGTACGGCTCGCGCTGCTTCTTGCGGTACGTGTTGATGTAGGTGTTCGTGAGGATGCGGTACAGCCACGCCTTGAGATTCGTGCCCTGCGTGAAGGTCTTCCACGAGGCGAACGCCTTGACGAAGGTCTCCTGGACGAGGTCGGCTGCGTCGGCGGGGTTGCGCGTCATGCGCATGGCCGCGGCGTACAGCTGATCCATGAAGGGCAGTGCCTGCTCTTCGAACTGCGTGCGCGGATCCTGCACCTGGTCCGTCTGGTCGATCGGGTCGCTCATCACGCGCCAGTCTACGGCGGCGGCCTGTACGCCGTCCGGGACCCGTATGAGGGGCTCTTCATGAAGCGGCGCCTCGAGATCGAGGCGATCGAGAGTGGCGAACATCCGGCTCCGCTCGGTGGGTGGCTCCCGGCTGGTTGGCGCCGGGTTCAGTAGGGTAGAACCCGATGACAGCCGACGGGTATTCCCCCACTTCCGCGCCGACCGAGCGCGGCCACTGGAACGCGCCCCTGGCGGAGGGGCCCCTGCACGCCAGCGTGACCGTGCCCGGCTCGAAATCGCTGACGAATCGCGAGCTCATCCTCGCCGCACTGGCCGACGGTCCGAGCCGTCTGACGGCCCCGCTGCACTCCGACGACTCGGCGCGCATGATCGACGCACTGCGCTCGCTCGGCGTCGGGATCGAGCTGGTTCCGGGCGACGGACGGTACGGCGATGACATCGAAGTCACGCCGGTGTGGCCGCTGCGCGGCGACACCGTGGTGGACAGCGGGCAGGCCGGCACGGTCATGCGGTTCGTCGCCGGACTGGGCGGGTTCGCACGCGGCGATGTCACCCTCACCGCTCACGAGAGCGCCCTGCACCGACCCATGGGCGCCATGATCACGGCGCTGCGCGACGTCGGCGTCGACATCGACGACGGCGGCCACTGGGCACTGCCGTTCATCATCCGCGGCCACGGTCACGTGCGCGGCGGAGAGGTCACGATCGACGCCAGCGCGTCGAGCCAGTTCGTGTCGGGTCTGCTGCTCGCCGCTCCCCGATTCGACGTCGGCCTGCAGTTGCGGCATGCCGGCGAACGGCTTCCGAGCATCCCCCACATCGACATGACCGTCGAGGCGCTCGCCCACCGCGGCGTGCACGTCGAGCGTCCCGGTGTCGGCGAGTGGATCGTGCCGGCCGGCCCGATCCGCGGCAAGGATGTCGCCATCGAGCCGGACCTCTCCAACGCGGCGCCCTTCCTCGCTGCCGCCATGGTGGCCGGCGGATCCGTGTCGGTCACCGGATGGCCCGCCCACTCGACCCAGCCGGGCGCGATGCTCACCGAGATCCTCTCGCTGATGGGGGCCCGCGCGGTCCGTCGGGGCGGCGCGCTCACCGTGACGGCGGGCGCCGGCATCCAAGGCGTCGACCTCGACCTGTCTGCTGCGGGTGAGCTCACCCCGACGATCTTCGCGCTGGCCGCCTTCGCCGAGTCGCCCTCGACCCTCCACGGGATCGGCCACATCCGCGGGCATGAGACCGATCGCATCGCTGCCCTCGTCGCCGAGCTGCGCGGCCTGGGCGGAGAGGCCGAGGAGCTGCCCGACGGCATCCGCATCGTCCCGCGACCGCTTCACGGCGGCGTCTGGCATGCCTCCCACGACCACCGCATGGCGACGACCGGTGCGCTCATCGGCCTCGCCGTGCCGGGTGTGGAGGTCGACGACATCGGAACCACCGCCAAGACGATGCCGGAGTTCCCGCAGATCTGGCGGCGCATGCTGGACGGCGAGCACGCCGAGGGCGGCCTCTCCGAGGAGACGATGCGCGCCTCGTGATCGGGCGGAGCGCGGTCGGTGGCGGAGCTGACGGGATGACCACGGTGAAGCAGCCCAGGGCGACGGCATGAGCTGGCTGGACGACCTCGATGACGACGACGAGTCGGAGTTCGACGAGGCCGACATCCGGATGCGGCCGAACCCCAAGGCCAACCGGCCGCGCACCAAACGCCGGCCGGCGCACAGCGACGCACAGATCGCCCGCGTGCTCGGCGTCGATCGGGGCCGCTACACCGTGCTCCTCGACGAGGATCTGCCCGAGGAGCGCACGGTGCTCGCCGTGCGGGCACGGGAGCTGCGCAAGATGCCGATCGTCACGGGGGACCGCGCCCGCGTCGTCGGCGACGCGTCGGGCGACGAGGGCACCCTCGCCCGCATCGTCGGCATCGAGGACCGGACGTCACTGCTGCGTCGCAGCGCCGACGACACCGACCAGGTGGAGCGCGTCGTCGTCGCCAACGCCGACCAGATGCTCGTGGTCGTCGCGGCGGCCGACCCGGAGCCCCGCCCGCGGCTCGTCGACCGTTACCTGGTCGCGGCGCTGGATGCCGGCATCCGTCCCCTCCTCGTGGTGACGAAGACCGACCTCGCCGACCCCGCCGATTTCCTGGCGCACTTCGAAGGCCTCGACCTCGTGGTGTTCACGAGCGGACGCGACGAGATGCCGCTCGAGCGGATCGGCGCCGCCCTCGAGGGGCACGCCACCGTGTTCGTCGGGCACTCGGGCGTGGGCAAGTCGACGCTCGTCAACGCCCTCGTGCCCGACGCGCGACGCGCGACCGGGCACGTCAACGTGGTCACCGGGCGCGGGCGTCACACGTCCAGCTCGACGGTCTCGCTGCGCTACCGGGGCGCGGGCGGCAACGGCTGGGTCATCGACACGCCGGGCGTCCGCTCCTTCGGTCTCGGCCACGTCGACCCCGCGAACATCCTGCGTGCGTTCACGGATCTCGCCGAGGTCGCAGAGGAGTGCCCGCGCGGCTGCACCCACCTGCCGGATGCCCCCGACTGCGCCATCGTCGAGGCCGTGGAAGAAGGCCGCCTCGGCCCCGGCGGACCTGCCCGCCTCGACTCGCTGCAGCGGCTGCTCGAGACCTTCGCCGAGAAGCCCCACCGGCCCGGCGCGTAACCCGCGTCGCGGTCTCATGGCGCGACTCCGTCGGCGCCCGGTGCTCAGAATCGAGAGCCACCCGACCTAAAGTGGAGCGGTGACCACGACGCGCCTCGAACCCGGCTCTCCCGCCCCCGCCTTCACCCTCGTCGATCAGGACGAGCGGGCCGTGACGCTCAAGGATCTGCGGGGAGGACGCGTGATCCTCTTCTTCTACCCCGAGGCGATGACGCCCGGCTGCACGAAGGAGGCGTGCGACTTCCGCGACAGCCTCGCGCCGCTGCAGGCTGCCGGCTACACGATCTTCGGCATCTCGCGCGACGAGCCCGAGAAGCTCCGGCGGTTCCGCGAGCGCGACGGCCTCACCTACGACCTCCTCAGCGACCCCGACCACACCGTGCACGAGAAGTACGCCGTGTGGGGCGAGAAGGTGAACTACGGCAAGACGTTCATGGGTGTCATCCGCTCCACCTTCGTCATCGACGAGAAGGGCCGCATCTCCCACGCGCTGTACAACGTGCGCGCGACCGGTCACGTCGCGCGCGTGCGGGCGCTGCTCGGCGTCTAGCCACACCTCCCCCGTTCCCGCCTGCCGCCCCGCAGTCATGTTCCGCGGTCTCCGCGGCGTGCGCCCGCGCAGTCCCACTGCGACCGCTCGAGCGGGGTCGCTCCGCCGTCAGGTTCTGCCGGATCAGCGCCCCATCGGTCGACGGGAAGTCGCTGCTGAGAGCGAGTGTGAACCGAGGGCTCGGTGCGGGGTGTGCGTCAGAGGTCCTGCCGGCGCGCGGCGCGCCCGGCGTCGCGCACGGCCAGCACCAGCAGCACGAGCACGATCAGGGCGGGGATGGCCAACGCCCACGCGATGGACGGGTCGGCGAAGCTCCCGGTCGCCGCGCCGAGGGCGACCGCCAGGATCAGCAGCTGTGTGACGATCCCGCCGGATCTTCCCCACGACTGGCCGAGCCAGATGGCGACGGCGAACGCGACCACCGCTGCGGCCCCGACAAGCGTCAATGCGGCGAGCGCGACGGCGCTGCCGATGGACTCGGTATCGCCTGTCGCGATCGCGATGGCCTCGCGCACGGTGAGGGCTGCCAGGCCGAGCCCTTCGAGCCCGACCAGCACCGCGGCGATCCTTCCGGACAGGTTTGTCCGCATTCTCCGTCGACTTTCTCTCGCGCTGGGGAGTGGTTTGTGCGAACCCTCCAGGTCACAGGGGGAACACTCAGCAAGTCCTACGAAAACCCGCCGATCAACCCTTGATTCAGGTAAACCGCTATGGGACGATTGGTGAAGCCGTGTGCTCCCACAGCGACGTGGGGCGAGTCAATCTCGCACATCCCACAGGGTATCGGACCCGAACCGACCCGCATCCCCACCCCTCTGTTACAAGGAGCACCACCATGGACTGGCGCGACAAGGCCGCCTGCCTGACCGTCGACCCCGAACTGTTCTTCCCCGTTGGGAACACCGGTCCGGCCGTCGATCAGATCGAGAAGGCCAAGTCGGTGTGTGCACGTTGCACCGTCACCGAGATCTGCCTGCAATACGCCCTCGAGACCGGACAGGACTCCGGCGTGTGGGGCGGTCTCTCCGAGGACGAGCGCCGCGCGCTCAAGCGCCGCGCCGCGCGCGCCCGCCGCGCTTCCTGACGCATCACGACGACACCCGGGCGCCTCGGCGCCCGGGTGTCGTCGCGTGCGCTGCCGGTCGCACGCCGCGCCGAGCCGAAAGACCTCGCGTCGAGTCAGGCCAGCCGAAGGGCCTCGCGTCGAGCCAGGGGTTTCCTCGAGACCGAGGCGATGCCCCGTCTCGCTGCCGATCCCCGTTCCACGGTCAGGCGCGGGATCGACGGACGCCGTGCGCCGCGGTGCGCTGAGCGGCGCTGAACCCGCGAGAGAGCGGATGCCGCGGCATCCGCTCTGCGTCACGCCTTGGCGCGTTCGATGTAGCGCAGCGGGATGTCGATCGTGACCTCGGTGCCGCTGCCCATGATCGTGTGCCAGTCGATCGTGCCGCCGAGCTCGCCCTGGATCAGCGTGCGCACGATCTGCGTGCCGAGACCGCGACCGACCTGACCTTCCGGCAGTCCCGAGCCCGTGTCGCGCACCCGCACCTCGAGCCGGTCGTCCCCGCGTTCGGCGATGATCTCGACGTCGCCTTCCTGACCGGCCAGCCCGTGCTCCACCGCGTTCGTGACGAGCTCCGTGAGCGCCAGCGCGAGCGGCGTGGCGTATTCGCTCGGCAGCGTGCCGAAGCGACCGGTCGAGTGCGTGCGGGCGCGCGTGTTCGGAGCCGCCGCGACCTCGGCGACGAGCTTCAGCACGCGGGCGAACACCTCGTCGAAGTCGACGTTCTGCGCCAGTCCCTCTGAGAGGGTGTCGTGCACGACGGCGATCGCCGAGACGCGACGCATCGCCTGGGTGAGCGCATCGCGGGCCTGTTCGGTGTGCGAGCGACGGGCCTGGATTCGCAGCAACGACGCGACTGTCTGCAGGTTGTTCTTGACGCGATGATGGATCTCGCGGATCGTCGCGTCCTTGGTGATGAGCTCCTGCTCCTGGTGGCGGATCTCCGTCACATCACGGCAGAGCACGATGGCGCCGATGCGCGTGCCGTGGTCGCGCAGCGGAATGGTGCGGAGCGACACCGTCACGCCGCGTGCCTCGAGGTCCGCGCGCCAGGGGGCACGCCCGGTCACGACGACCGGCAGCGACTCGTCGAACTGGCGCGTCGCCGGAAGGATCCCGGTCACGACCTCGACGAGCGACTCCCCCTCGAGCTCGTCGTCGAACCCGAGACGGTTGAAGGCCGACAGCGCGTTGGGGCTGGCGAACGTCGTGATGCCGTCGACGTCGAGCCGGATCAGCCCATCCGATGCGCGGGGCGCGCCGCGACGCGGGGACGTCGGCGCGGCGAGGTCGGGGAAGTCCCCGGACGCGATCATGCCGAAGAGGTCGTCGGCGCAGTCGTTGAAGGTGATCTGCTGGCGCGAGGGGATGCGCGCCTCCCCCAGGTTGGTGTGCCGGGTCAGCACGCCGATCACCGTGGCCGTCGAGCCGCTCTTGCGCGCGACCGGAACGGCGCGCACGCGGGTCGGCGTCTCTTCGAACCAGTCCGGCGACGCGGAGTCGACGATGGCGCCGGTCTGGAAGGCCTCGCGCACCTGGGTGCGCCACTGCGGCCGCACCCGGTCGCCGACGA
>NZ_JBJDRK010000064.1:0-22522 GCF_044987405.1 Microbacterium sp. ZW T2_14
CACCCAGGCCACGCGGTCGCGCGAGTCCGCGACGATGCGGGCGGCGACCTCCGGTGCGTGCGCCGCGAGCGCCGAGGGGCGTGCGGCGGCGTGCTCGGGGTTCACCCTTCGAGGCTACGCCGCCGACCCGACATCCACCGCCTGCGACGCACCCGCCGCGAAGGTCTGTCTCACGGGGGCGCGGTCGCCGGATGCGCGGGACGACAAGGGGTTGCGCTCGGGCGTGGCGGTGGCATCCTCGGGATCATGAGCACCATCACGTCAAAGGAGTTCCGCGCGTTCCCGGGTGTCGAGGACTGGCGTCCTCGCGTCACGGGCGCCTTCGCCCTGTTCCGCACCGGCAGCTTCGCGGCAGGCGCGCAGCTGTTCGCGGCGATCGCGGACCTCGCCGAAGAAGCCGACCACCACCCCGATGTCGACGTGCGCTACGCCACCGTGCGCGTGCGGCTCTTCACCCACTCGGCGGGCGGACTGACGGCGAAGGATGCCGCGCTCGCCGCGCAGATCTCGCAGGCGGCCCGCGAGCTCGACATCCGTGCGGAGACCGAGCGGATGCAGGACCTCATGCTCGCCGTGGCCACGCCGGATCCGAGCGGCGCGCTGGCGTTCTGGAAGGCGGCGACGGGCTTTCGCGAGGTGCGCGACGGCGTGCTGTTCGACTCCGACGGACGCGGGCCCCTCATCTGGTTCCAGCCGGTCGACAAGCCGCTGCGCGGCAGGTCGCACCTCGATGTCAACGCTCCGCGCGACGTGATCGAGAAGCGTCTCGAGGCCGCGCTCGCCGCCGGCGGGGTGATCGTCGACGACTCCCACGCCCCCGAGTGGTGGACCCTGGCGGACGCGGACGGCCACAAGGTCGATCTCTGCCCCTGGCGTGAGTAGCGGGCCGCCGTGTCGGCCTCCGGTGCCGTTGCGTCAGAAGGCGGCGGCGCCGGCCTCCGCAACCGTCTGGTCCTGGTCGCCCGAGCCGCCGCTGACGCCGACGGCACCCACGACGGCGCCGTCGCGGGAGAGGGGCACACCGCCGGCGAAGATGGCGACCTTGCCGCCGTTGGTGGCGTGGATGCCGTAGAACTGCTGCGTCGGCTGCGAGTTCTCTCCGAGGGTCTTGGTCTCGATGTCGAACGCGCGCGAGGTCCAGGCCTTGTTGATCGAGATGTTGACGCTGCCGATCCATGCGCCGTCCTGACGGACGTGGGCGACGAGGTTGCCTCCCGCGTCGACGACGGCGATGTTCATGGGCTGGCCGATCTCATCGGCCCGCTTCTCCGCGGCGGCGATGATGCGACGGGCGTCCTCGAGGGTGACGGACATGGTGGTGTTCCTTTCGTCGATGAGCGGATGCCCCGACAGAGGGATCGGCTCCTTGTCAGGTGGACGGGATGTAGCCGTTGGGATTCAGCACGTACTTCTTCGCCGCACCCTGGTCGAAGTCGGCGTACCCCTGCGGGGCGTCCTCCAGTCCGATGGCGGTGGCGCCGACGGCGTCGGCGATCGCAACCTTGTCGTGGAGGATGGCCATCATCAGCCGGCGGTTGTAGCGCATCACAGGGCACTGGCCGGTGGTGAACGAGAGCGACTTCGCCCAGCCGAGTCCGAGCCGCAGCGACAGCGACCCGACCTTCGCGGCCTCGTCGATGCCGCCCGGGTCTCCGGTGACGTAGAGACCGGGGATGCCGAGCGCACCGCCTGCCGCGGTGAGGTCCATCAGGGAGTTGAGGACGGTCGCGGGGGCTTCATGCGACGCATCCGCCCCGTGTCCGCGCGCTTCGAAGCCCACCGCGTCGACGCCGCTGTCTACTTCGGGCACACCGAGGATCTGCTCGATCTGATCCTTCGGGTCGCCCGCCGACACGTCGACGGTCTCGCAGCCGAACGTTCGTGCCCGTGCGAGGCGGTCCGCGTTCAGGTCGCCCACGATGACCACCGCCGCTCCGAGCAGCTGCGCCCCCACCGCGGCGGCGAGACCGACGGGCCCGGCCCCTGCGATGTAGACGGTCGATCCGGGGCCGACTCCCGCGGTGTATGCGCCGTGGAATCCGGTGGGGAAGATGTCGGAGAGCATCGTGAGGTCGAGGATCTTCTCGAGAGCCTGGTCGCGGTCGGGGAAGACCAGCAGATTCCAGTCGGCGTACGGTACGAGCACGTACTCCGCCTGGCCGCCCACCCAGCCGCCCATGTCGACGTAGCCGTACGCACTCCCCGGCCGGTCGGGGTTGACGTTGAGACAGATGCCGGTCTTGCCCTCCTTGCAGTTGCGACAGCGGCCGCACGCGATGTTGAAGGGCACGGAGACGATGTCCCCGACCTTGACGAACTCGACGTCGGGGCCCACCTCGACCACCTCGCCGGTGATCTCGTGGCCGAGGACGAGGCCGGCAGGCGCCGTCGTGCGACCGCGCACCATGTGCTGGTCGGAACCGCAGATGTTCGTGCTCACGGTCCTGAGGATCGCGCCGTGCGGCACCTTCCTGCCGACGTTCGCCGGGTTGACACCGGGACCGTCCTTCAGCTCGAAGGTCGGGTAATCCGTGTCGATGACCTCGACCTCGCCGGGGCGCTTGTAGGCGACGGCCCTGTTGCCGGACATCCTCGTCCTCTCCGTCGCGCGGCGCATTGCCGCGCGACGCGGTCGTGCTGGTTCTGATGCGAGCCTGTACCTCGGCGGCGCCGTGCGCAACGGGGCCGCACGCCGCCGACACAGCGAGCCGCGACTCGATGGCCAGGGCGGCGCCGATTTGGCGAGAACCGAGCCGTCGCGTACCCTTGTGGGAGCCAAAGACCGCCGGTCATCGTCGTGCACGCGAGTGCAGGGGATCGAAGCACTGCATCGCAGGGGCCCGCGCAGGTGTCACGAATGATTCTCCCGGATTCGGGAATCCAGCTCCGTGCGCTTGCGCCGGAGCTTTTCTGTTGCCGTGACGAGATCAGATGAGCGGATGTCGAGGCCGACGCCCCGCCATCGCGGAGCGTCTCATCCACACAAGGAGTGACCATGGCGCAGAAGGATGCATCGGTCGCCGAGCTCACGAAGAACTTCGAGAACTCGAACGCCGTACTGCTGACCGAGTACCGCGGTCTGACGGTTGCCCAGCTCAAGCAGCTGCGCAACAGCATCCGTCAGGACGCGGAATACGCCGTGGTGAAGAACACGCTGACCAAGATCGCCGCGAACAACGCGGGGATCACGTCGCTGGACGAGGACCTCAAGGGCCCCTCGGCTATCGCATTCGTGCACGGCGACTTCGTCGCCACTGCGAAGGCTCTGCGTGACTTCGCCAAGGCCAACCCGCTTCTGGTGATCAAGGGCGGCGTGTTCGAGGGCAACTCGATCGACGCCGACGAGGTCAACAAGTACGCCTCGCTCGAGAGCCGTGAGGTTCTGCTGGCGAAGGCCGCGGGCATGATGAAGGCGACGATGGGCAAGGCTGCCGCGACCATCGACGCGCTTCGCGAAAAGCTGGAGACCGCCGAGGCCGCGTAAGCGACCGGCGATTTCCTCCCCACCACCCCATCTATTTAGGAGATACATCATGGCGAAGCTCACCACTGAGGAGCTGCTCCAGCAGTTCGCCGACCTGACGCTCGTCGAGCTCAGCGATTTCGTGAAGGCGTTCGAGGAGAAGTTCGACGTCACCGCTGCTGCCCCCGTCGCCGTTGCCGGCGCCGGTGGCGGTGCCGCTGCGGAAGAGGTCGAGGAGAAGGACTCCTTCGACGTCATCCTCGAGGCTGCCGGCGACAAGAAGATCCAGGTCATCAAGACGGTCCGCGAGCTCACCTCGCTCGGCCTCGGCGAGGCCAAGGCCGTCGTCGACGGTGCTCCCAAGGCCGTCCTCGAGGGCGCGACCAAGGAGGCCGCCGAGAAGGCTCAGGCCGCTCTCCAGGAGGCTGGCGCGACGGTTACCCTCAAGTAACCCGCTCTGCGAATCACGAGGGCCCCGGATGCTGAGCATCCGGGGCCCTCGTCATGCCCGACGGTCGATGCGGAGTCGTGCAGCACCCATTCTGCGAAATCCCTTTCTCACGGTTTGATCTCGAACCGCCCCTGATTTTCTCCGGGACTTGCATTCAGGCATCGGTTCTGACAAGAATGAGAAAGCGCATTCCAGAATGCGCATTCTCACTCGATGACGAGACCGGAGGACACGGTGACGACGACGCACCGCCCCAGAACACGGCCGCCCGGTCGTGCCCGTGGAGCACGCGCATGAGCGCGATCAGCGAGCTCGGCAAGCTCAAGGCGGCGAAGTCCGGCGGCAAGAAGCAGAACAAGGCCGCGTACCTCTTCCTCGCGCCGTGGTTCGTCGGGCTCGTGCTCATCACGATCGGGCCGATGATCGCCTCGTTCGGCCTGTCGTTCACCCGCTACAACCTGTTGAGCCCCCCGAAGTGGATCGGCCTCCAGAACTTCGAGCGGATGCTGACCGACGAGCGCCTCGCCGCCTCGCTCCAGGTGACCTTCACCTACGTGTTCGTGTCACTGCCGCTGCAACTGGCGGTCGCGCTGTTCCTCGCGATCATCCTGGATCGGGGACTTCGCGGGCTGGCGTTCTACCGCTCCGCGTTCTACCTGCCCTCGCTGCTCGGCGCCAGCGTCGCCATCGCGATCCTGTGGCGTCAGATCTTCGGGGTCGACGGCCTCGTCAACCAGGTGCTCGCGGTCTTCGGCATCCAGGGGCAGGGCTGGATCTCCAATCCCGACACGGCCCTCGGCACGCTCATGATCCTCAACGTCTGGACGTTCGGTTCGCCGATGGTCATCTTCCTGGCAGGGCTGCGCCAGATCCCGACCATGTACTACGAAGCCGCCGACGTCGATGGTGCGAGCCGCCGCCAGCAGCTGTTCCGCATCACGGTGCCGCTGCTGACCCCGATCATCTTCTTCAACGCGGTGCTGCAGCTCATCGGCACGTTCCAGTCGTTCACCCAGGCGTACATCGTCTCGGGCGGCACCGGCGGACCGGTCGACTCGACGCTCTTCTACACGCTGTACCTGTACCAGCAGGGCTTCACCAACTACAACATGGGCTACGCGTCGGCCATGGCGTGGCTGCTGCTGGTCATCATCGGCATTCTGACCGTCCTGATGTTCTGGACCTCGAGATTCTGGGTTTTCTACGATGACCAAGATTGACGACGCCGCCATGACGGCCACGCTCGCGACCGAGACGATCGTCACCGGCCGCGCACCGCGCTCCCGCCGGCGCAGTCCCTTCCGCAAGCCGGTGACGAGCATCGTGAGGCACACCCTCCTCATCGGTCTCGCGCTGGCCATGCTCTATCCGGTGATCTGGATGGTCGTGAGCTCGCTGCGGCCGAACGACGAGATCTTCCGCGACCCGAGCATCATCCCCGACAGCTTCCAGATCTCGAACTACACCGACGGGTGGAACGCTCTGGCGTACCCGTTCAACGTGTACATGTGGAACTCGGCGCTGATCGTGATCGGCTGCATCATCGGCAACCTGGTGTCGTGCTCGATGGCCGCCTACGCGTTCGCCCGCCTGGACTTCACGGCCAAGAGGTTCTGGTTCGCCGTGATGCTGCTGAGCATCATGCTCCCGATCCACGTCATCATCGTGCCGCAGTACGTGCTCTTCTCCCAGCTCGGGTGGGTCAACACGTTCCTGCCGCTGATCGTGCCGAAGCTCCTCGCGACCGACGCGTTCTTCATCTTCCTGATGGTGCAGTTCATCCGCGGCATCCCGAAGGAGCTCGATGAAGCCGCGCGGATCGACGGCGCCGGCCACCCGCGGATCTTCCTGCAGATCATCCTCCCGCTCATGGTCCCGGCCTTGGCGACGACGGCGATCTTCACCTTCATCTGGACGTGGAACGACTTCTTCTCGCAGCTCATCTTCCTCACCAAGCCCGAGCTGTACACGGTCCCGTTGGCGCTGCGCTCCTTCGAAGACGCGCAGAGCACCACCAACTACGCCCAGATGTTCGCGATGAGCGTCGTCTCGCTCATCCCGATCTTCCTGATCTTCCTGTTCGGCCAGAAGTTCCTCATCAAGGGGATCGCGACGACCGGGATCAAGTGACGTCCGCGTCACGCTCACCTTCGCGGGCCGCCAGGCCCACCCTCATCACACGCACCAATACCCACTCACCGACTTCGGTCGAAAGGATGCAAGACATGCGACGCACCACAACCGCACCGCGCTGGTTGCTGCTGACCTCCGTCGGCGCAGCGACGATGCTGACGCTGACGGCGTGCGCGGGACCGACGGAGGCCCCCGCCGCGACCGGCCCGACCCTGTCAGATGAGCCCGTGACCCTCAGCTTCACCTGGTGGGGCAACGACGTTCGTCACGGGATCACCGAAGAGCTCATCGCGGCCTTCGAGGCCGAGCACGAGAACATCACCATCGAGCCGCAGTACACCGACTGGGCCGGCTACTGGGACAAGCTGGCGACGACCGTCGCCGCCGGCGATGCCCCCGACATCATCCAGATGGACGAGAAGCAGCTGTCGACGTACGCCGCCAACGGCGTGCTGCTCGACCTCGGCACCCTCGGCGACCAGCTCCCGACCGACGACTTCCCCGAGGCCGTGCTCGGCACCGGCGCGCTGGACGGCACGCAGTACGGCATCCCGGTCGGCATCAACTCCTACACCTACATGGCGAACGTCGACCTGCTCGAGAGCCTCGGCATCGAGCTGCCCGACGACGAGACGTGGTCGTGGGACGACCTCAACGAGATCGCCGAGGAGGTCACCGCGAAGAGCGGCGGCGCCGTGGTCGGCTCGCAGTCGTGGGGCTTCGAGGACGGCGGGCTCAACAACTGGCTCCGCCAGCACGGCGAGTCCCTCTACGCCGAGGACGGATCGCCCGAAGTGACGGCGTCCCCGAAGACGCTCGCCGCGTGGTGGCAGAACCTGCTCGACGTCACCGAGGCGGGCGGCACCCCCGACCCCTCCGCGACGATCGAGCGCGAGTCGGCGGGTCTCGCCGAATCGTTCACCGCGACGAACCAGTCGGCCTTCGGTCCGTGGTGGTCGAACCAGGTCGCCGCGCTGCGTGAGGCGAGCGGCCAGAACCTGGAGCCGCTGATGGTGCCGACGCCCGACGAGGGCGAAAGCGCGGCGGCGTACTACAAGCCGTCCATGTTCTGGTCGGCGTCCGCCAAGACCGAGTACCCCGCCGAGGTGGCGCTGTTCCTCGACTTCCTCTCGAACAGCGAGGAGGCGGCGGACCTGCTGCTCGCCGAGCGCGGCGTGCCGGCGAACGAGAAGATCCGCGAGTACATCACTCCCAAGCTCGACGAGATCAACCAGGAGGTCGTGGACTTCCTCGACGAGATCGCGCCGCGCGTCGGCGACGCCCCGCCGGCGACCCCGCCGGGCGGCGGCGCCATCGAGACGATCATCGACCAGCACACCCAGCGGGTGCTGTTCGGCGAGCTGTCGCCCGAGGATGCCGCAGAGAGCTTCATCGCGGAGCTGCAGCAGGCGCTGGACGACGCCGCCATCTAGCCGACGAGCGGGCCGCGCACACCCGAGGCGCGGCCCGTCGTCCCCAGACCGCACGGGGCCGGACCGAAGTGATGAGGGGTCCGGCCCCGGGCGGGCCCGCAGACAATCCCGCCGCGGCCGTCGCCGGGAGCAAGTCGCACGCGCGAATGCGCCCCACCGGGCTCGTCGACGCCCAAGATTGAGAGAGGAGGGGATCCGTTGAGCGAGGTCACAGCGCGCCCGATCACGATGGCGCAGGTCGCGCAGCACGCGGGAGTGTCGCAGGCGTCGGTGTCGCGCGTCCTCAACGGCGTCGCCACCGTCGATCCGGCGATCGTCGCCAAGGTCAACCGCGCGGTCGCCGCGCTGAACTACTCGCCGAGCGAGGCGGCGCGCAGCCTCGTGCGGGGGAGCAGCCACACCATCGCTCTGCTCGTGCCCGATCTCGAGAACCCGCTGTTCCAGGGCGTGCTCAAGGGGCTCACGGTCGCTGCGGCCCGCGACGGGTACCGCGTGCTCGTCGCCGACAGCGCGGAGGCCGTCGGTGTGGAGGCCGACATCGCCGGCGAGGCGCGGAGCAAGTGCGACGCGCTGGTGCTCGTCTCGCCACGGATGCCGGATGCCGAGCTGCGCGAGCTGATCCAGCGCACGACCCCCGTCGTGGTGGTGAACCGCCGCGTGGACGACACCGCCGCGGCGCAGCTCTCGGTGGACTACGTCACTGCGGTGAAAGAGCTCGGCGCGCATCTGCGCGGCTTCGGTCACCGGCGCATCGCCTATGTCGCCGGACCGGCGCTCAGCTATGCGAACGAGCAGCGCGCCCAGGGGCTCGGCGAGCTCGCTCGCGAATACCCCGACCTCGAGTTCCTCACCATCCCGGCGGGCTCCAGCATGGAGGCGGGCTACGACGCCGCCGACGCCGTGCTCGAGACCGGCGCGACGGCGGCCATCGCCTTCAACGACCTCGTCGCTCTCGGTCTGATGTCGCGTCTGCGCGAAGTGGGCGTCGAGGTTCCCCAACAGCTGTCCATCGTCGGGATCGATGACATCCCGCAGTCTCGTTTCGCCGCCCCTCCGCTGACGACCATGTCGGTTCCGCGGATCGAGATCGGGCGGCAGGCTTGGAATCGCATGCGTCAAGCGCTGGACGGCGAGAACGCCGACCACCCCCTGTTCTATCGGCCGGTCCTCGTGGCGCGGCAGAGCTCCGGTCCCGCATCCCATGCCAGCGGCTGGGTGGGCCCCGCCCGTCCGGTCCTGCGGCTGGGGTCAACGGTCGTGGCACAGTACGAGGAGGGGACGAACGTCGACTCGGTGCTGTCGCCTCGCCCGTACCTCGACGCCGTGATCTCGCGCACCGGCACGCCGCTCAGCGTGACGGAGCCCACCGATCACCCGCATCACCTGGGCGTGAGTCTCGCGATCGCCGACGTCAACGGCACGTCCTACTGGGGCGGGCGCACCTACGTGCGCGGCGAGGGCTCGATCATGGTGCCCAACCACGGTCGCCAGCGGCGGGACCGGCTGCGCATCGAGGGCCATTCACTCGACGAGCGGCTCAGCTGGGTGGATGAGAACGGCACCACTCAGCTGGTCGAGGTGCGCGAGCTGCGCTCCGCCGAACTCGCCGGCGGCTGGGCGCTGCGGTGGCGCAGTCATCTCAAGGCGACGCTCGACGCCATCACGTTCGGCTCGCCGGCGACCAATGGCCGTGAGGGCGCCGGCTACGGCGGCATCTTCTGGCGGTTCGCCCCGGAGATCGCCCGGGTGTTCAGCCCGGCGGGGGACACCGAACGCGAGGTGCACGGCGCCGCGACCGACTGGCTCGCCTTCACCTTCCCGGATCGCGGCACCACGGTCGTGCTCACCCAGGGCGAGGAGCGCCTGCCGTGGTTCGTCCGGTTCGCGGAGTATCTCGGCGCCGGTCCGTCGGTGGCCTGGGACGAGCCGCGGACGATCCCCGAAGGGGGCGAGCTGAACCTCGAGCTGACGGCCTATGTGCTCGATACCGAACTGGCCGATGCCGCCGCGGTCGAAGCGGCACTTCCCGCGCTGCGGGCTGAGGCAGGCCTGTGACCGCACCGCTGCGCGCGAGCGCACCCCTGCGCGTGGGCGTCGCCGGTGTCCACGGGCACGGGCGCAGCCACGTGGACGCCGTGCTGGCCCGCACGGACTTCGAACTCGTCGCCGTCGCCGACCCCCGGGGCGGCGGCGACGTGCCATCTTCCACCCGGGTGTTCGCCGACGCCGCGGCGATGATCGCCGACGTCGAACTCGATGTGGTCGTGCTGAGCACGCCCATTCCGACGCACACCGAACTCGCACGCCTCGCGCTGTCGCGCGGCGTCCACGTGCTGCTCGAGAAGCCGCCGGTGCCATCGGTCGCCGATCATCACGCGCTGCTCAGTGCCGCGGATGCCGCCTCCCGGGCGGTGCAGGTCGGCTTCCAGTCGCTCGGGAGCGCGGGTGTGCCTGCGACGGCCGACACCCTGGCATCGGGTGTCATCGGGGACCTCGTGCATGTCGGCGCGGTGGGGCAGTGGTCGCGCTCGGAGGAGTACTGGCGTCGTGCGCCTTGGGCGGGCCACCGGGCAGTGGACGGGCGACTGATCGCCGACGGCGTCGTGACCAATCCCTTGGCGCACGCGGTGGCGACGGCGTTCGCGATCGCCGGCGCGGAGGCGCCCGAAGACGTGGTGGCGATCGACGCCGATCTGCGACGGGCGAACGACATCGACACCGACGACACGTCGTCGCTGGTCGTCGGTCTTCACGACGGCACGAAGATCGCGGCCGGTCTCGCGGCCACCGCCGCACGGCGCCATGAGCCGTACGTGCTGGTGCGGGGCACCCGGGGCTTCCTCGTCTACGTGTACACCCTCGACACGCTGCACGTGCATCGCGACGGTGCGGCGCTCCCGCGGACGTACGCCTTCGAGCGCACGGCTCTCCTCGACGATCTGGCGGCACACATCCGGGACGGCAGCGACCTGCTCGCCCCGCTCCGGCGCACCGGAGCCTTCACGCGAGTGCTCGAGGCGGTCGTCACGGGGCCGCCGGCGACGCCGATCGATCCCGAGCTCGTCAGGGTCGAGGCATCCGGCGGTCAGACGTTCCGCACGGTGACGGGCGTGGAGGATGCCGTCGAACGCGTCGCCTGGGAGGGCCGCACGTTCCGCGACCTCGGCCTGCTCTGAGCCAGCGCCCGACCGGGGGGATCGCGAAAGGGGAGATCTCCGCCCACTCCGGGCGCGGCTCAGCGGGTGTCGCGCGCCCCGACGCCGACGATCGCCGACGCATCGTCGTTGAGCGCCGCGGTGGAGTTGCGCACGACCAGCGGCGAGGACTCGTAGAGCCGGCGGGTCGGGGCGGCCGGGTCGTCGAGCTGCCACATGAGCAGCTGCACGGCGGCGCGACCCTGCTGATGGGGGCGCTGCTGCAGGGTGGTGAGCGAGAACATCTCGGCGTAGGCGTGGTCGTCGATGCCGATGACGCTGAGGCGCTCCGGGACGCGGAGGCCGAGCCGCCTCGCCGCGATGATGGCGCCGACCGCCACCTCGTCGCACACCCCGACGATCGCCGTCGGGCGGGTTCGTCGGTCGCCGAGAAGTTCCACCGCCACGCGGTACCCGTCCGGCATCGTCGCCTCGGACTGGACATGACGGACGGATGCCTCCAGCCCCGCGTCCCGCATCGCACTCCGGTAGCCGTCCTGGCGGCGGCCGTCGCCGAAGCTGGTCCGGTGCCCGTCGGGATCGCCGCCGAGGAACGCGATGTCGCGGTGCCCGAGCCCGATCAGGTGGTCGGTGGCGATCCTCGCCGCCGCCTGGTCGTCGATCGAGACCGCGTTGGTCCCGACGTCGTAGCCGCCGACGGCCACGACGGGCCTGCCGAAGGCCACCAGCCGCTCGAGCTCGCGAGCGCTCGGCTCGATGCCCACGGCGATGAGCCCGTCGAACCGCTTTCGGGCGAGGATGTGCTCGAACATCTCGCGTCGCGCGGGGGAGTCCGGGGGCGCACCGTAGAGGGCGAGGTCGTACCGGCGCTCCCGCAGCGCATCCTGGATCCCTTCGAGCACCTGGGCGAAGAACCAGCGATCGAGCGAGGGCATGACGACGCCGACGGTCTGGGTGCGGCCGGTCACCAGGCTGACCGCGCTCGTCGTAGGGACGTAGCCGAGGGCGGCCGCGGCATCCCTCACCCTCGCGCGCGTCGCCGTCGAGACGTAACCGGACCCGGTGAGCGCACGGGAGGCGGTCGACTTCGAGACGCCTGCCGCGCGAGCGACGTCGGCGATGCCCGCCATCGGGTCCTCCTCGCCTCCCGCGACGCCGCCGTCGCGCGGATTGTGGAACCGGTTCCGGACCTCATTGTGCCGTGATCGCCTCGGACCCGCCACCCGGGGCTCAGACGTTTACCGAGTTGTGACCGGCAGTCATTGTGTCGCCATGCGGCATCCAATACCGTGAACATGGAATCGGTTCCCGATCCATACGTGCGGGGTGCGCAGGCCATGCGGCTCCGCGACTCGAAGAGGAGGCAGACGAACATGACTGCACTGCGATCACGTCGTCGACACGGCTACATCGCTCTCGGGCTCGCCACCGTCGCGGCACTGACCCTCGCGGGCTGCGCCGAGGGTGGAGATGAGGGCGACGGAGGCGACGGCTCGCTCGAGGGCGAAACCGTCGAGATCTCCGGCGGCATCACCGGCACCGAGGCGGACAACCTGCAGAAGTCGTTCGACGAGTTCACCGCCGACACCGGCATCGAGGTCGTCTACACCGGCGACAAGGGCTTCGAGGGCAACATCGTCACGAAGGTCGCCGGAGGCTCGGCGCCCGACATCGCGATCGTGCCCCAGCCGGGTCTGTTCCGCTCGCTCGTCGAGACCGGCGAGGTGCAAGAGGGCACCGACGAGGTCTCGGCCAACGTCGACGAATACTGGGCTCCCGCGTGGAAGGATTACGGCTCGGTCGACGGCACGTTCTACGCCGCGCCGATGCTCGCGAACCTCAAGGGCTACGTGTACTACTCGCCGGCGAGCTTCGAGGAGTGGGGCGTCGAGATTCCCACCACCTGGCAAGAGCTGCTGGAGCTCACCGCGACCATCCAGGAGAAGACGGGCCAGCCGCCGTGGTGCGCCGGGTTCTCGTCCGAGGCCGCGTCCGGATGGCCGGGCACGGACTGGATCGAAGACCTCGTGCTTCGCCAGTCGGGCGCCGACGTCTACAACAGCTGGGCTGCGGGCGACGTCGAGTTCACCGACCCCAAGATCGAGTCCGCCTTCGATGAGGTGGCGAAGATCCTGCTCGATCCGAAGTATGTCAACGCCGGGTTCGGAGACGTGAAGAGCATCAACTCGACAGCCTTCGGCGACCCCATCGCCGCGGCCGTCGCCAACGGCTCGTGCGCGCTGACGCATCAGGCGTCGTTCCTCACCGCGAACTTCCTTGCGGTGCAGACGGCGGAGGGTGCGACACCTGACGTGGCCGAGGACGGCGACGTGTACGCCTTCCTCATGCCCGGATTCGAGGGCGAGCCGTTCTCGGTGTCGGGTGGAGGCGAGTTCGTGACGGTCTTCTCGGACGACGCCGCGACGCAGGCTGTGGCGGAGTACATGTCGACGCCGGAGTGGGCCGACGCGCGCGTCGCTCTCGGCGGCGCGATCTCTGCCAACACCGGCGCCGACCCGTCGCTCGCCTCGAGCAAGTTCCTCACCGACGCCATGACGGTCGTGCAGGACCCCGAGACGGTGTTCGGTTATGACGCCTCCGACCTGATGCCGGCGACCGTCGGCTCGGGATCGTTCTGGCGCGGCATGGTCGACTGGATCGACGGCAAGCCGACACCGCAGGTCCTGAAAGACATCCAGGCAGGCTACGAGAACTGACGCACCGCACCTCGGTGCCGGGTCCGCTCGCTCTGCGGGCGGGTCCGGCACCGGGGTGACGTCATCCGTCGGCGTCGACGGGGGAAGGCAGAACATGTCTCAGACCACTTCAACGACGGCGCAGGCGGAAGCAGCGCCGCCGCCCGAGCGTGGCGGCAAGCGGCCGCCCTCGCGGACGACCACACGGCTTGTCGTCACGATCGGCTTCATCCTGATCGCGGCGCTGCTGATCTTCCTGTTCCTCAGTCCGCCGGCTCCCGACGCCCGGCCGACCTCGCTCGGATTCTCGTTCAACTCGTTCTTCCAATGGATCGGCAACCTGGGGCCGATCCTGCAGATCCCGGTCGTCCTGCTGATCTTCGCGGTCGTCGTCGGCATCCTGCTGGTGCTCATCGAGTACGCGCCGCGTCAGGGCACGGGCTACTTCTGGCTGCGGCTCATCTCGTGCTTCGCGATCCCGCTCATCGCGTTCATGATGCTGCGGCCGTACCAGAACGCGGTGATCTACGTGATCCCGATCGCTCTCATCGCGGGCGGGCTGCTGTTCTACGCCGACTACCGCGCACGCGAAGGTGCGGGGTACCTGTATCAGCTGACGCTGTTCCTGGCCCCGGCGGCGATCCTGATCCTGATGGGCCTCATCTACCCGTCGATCGCGACGATCATCCAGTCGTTCTTCGACAAGACCGGCGAGAACTTCGTCGGCATGGAGAACTACGTGTGGGCGTTCACCAACCCGCAGGGGTTCTGGTCGATCATCAACACGCTGATCTGGGCTGTCTTCGCACCGATCTTCGCCACGGTCGTCGGGCTGGCGTACGCCGCCTTCATGGAGCGGGCGCGCGGCGACCGCATCCTCAAGATCCTGGTGTTCATCCCCTTCGCGATCGCGCCGGTCAGCATCAGCC
This sequence comes from Microbacterium sp. ZW T2_14, assembly GCF_044987405.1. Lineage (NCBI taxonomy): Bacteria > Bacillati > Actinomycetota > Actinomycetes > Micrococcales > Microbacteriaceae > Microbacterium > Microbacterium sp. ZW T2_14. Next base: position 14,261 of record NZ_JBJDRK010000064.1, read on the forward strand.
TCATCTGGAAGTTCGTCTACGACTACCGGCAGGGCGAGCAGATCGGCATCCTGAACGCGCTCGTGGTGGCGTTCGGCGGAGAACCGGTCAGGTGGCTCGACGTCTGGCCGCTCGTCAACACGTTCTGCCTGCTCTTCGCGTTCGTGTGGGCCCAGACCGGCTTCGCGATGGTGGTCCTGTCCGCCGCGATCAAGGCGGTGCCGGCCGAGCAGATGGAGGCCGCGCAGCTCGACGGAACCAACGCGTGGCAGCGGTTCACCAACGTCACCGTGCCGGGCATCCGCACGGCGATCGTCATCGTGCTCACCACGGTCACCATCGCCGCCCTCAAGCTGTACGACATCGTGGCGGTGATGACCGGAGGCCGGTCCAACTCGACGGTGCTGGGCTTCGAGATGGTGAACCAGCAGCAGCGGTTCCAGAGCTACGGGCACGCGGCGGCGCTGGCGGTGCTGATCTTCATCTTCGTCACCCCGCTGATCATCTACAACGTCAGGCAGCTGCGCAGGCAGAGGGAGGTGCGGTGATGACCGCCGTCGACGAGAAGAAGCCGAGCCCGCAGTTCGACAGAGCCAGCGCACGCAAGGTCGCGCGCGAGACGCGTCGCAGCGAGGCGCAGGCCCAGAAGCGGATGACATCGCCCATAGCCACCGTGGTCGCCATCGCGATCGCGTTCCTGTGGACCATCCCGACGCTCGGGCTGCTGATCACCTCGTTCCGTCCCGGCGCCGATTCGGCGTCGTCCGGGTGGTGGACCGTCTTCACCAACCCTGATTTCGTCCTCGGCAACTACCAGGCGGCCCTCACCTCGGGGGGCACGGCGCTCACCCTGGGCGAGTCGTTCCTCAACTCGCTCGCGATCACGATTCCCGTGACGGTCTTCGTGCTCGCGATCGCAGCGCTCGCCGCGTACGCCTTCGCCTGGATGGACTTCAAGGGCCGGGGCGTGATCTTCGTCGCGGTCTTCGCGCTGCAGATCGTACCGATCCAGATGGCACTGGTGCCGCTGCTGAGCCTGTTCTCACGCGGGCTCGAGTTCGGGGATGTCGCGGTGTTCCCGGGACTGGAGATGCGAGAGGTCGATCACAGCTTCGCGACGATGTGGATCGCGCACGTGATGTTCGCCATGCCGCTCGCGATCTTCCTGCTGTACAACTTCATCGCCGAGATCCCGTCCGACGTGATCGAGGCGGCGCGCGTGGACGGTGCGGGGCACGGGCAGATCTTCTTCCGGATCATCCTGCCGCTCGCGACGCCGGCACTCGCGTCGTTCGCGATCCTCGAGTTCGTCTGGGTGTGGAACGACCTGCTGGTGGCGACGATCTTCGCGCCCTCGTCCTCGCTGCCGATGACGCAGACGCTGAACTCGCTCTCCGGGTCGTGGGGCGATCAGTGGTTCCTGGTGTCGGCGGGCGCATTCCTCGTGCTCATCGTGCCGGTGATCGTGTTCCTCTCGCTGCAGCGGTTCTTCGTGCGCGGCCTGCTGGCCGGCGCGACGAAGGGCTGACCCGGCACGCAGAGCCGAAGGATGCCGCGACCTGGCGATCGACGCCGGGTCGCGGCATCCGTCTGCGGGCGTGTTCTCCGACCGCGCCGCACTCAGCGGGTGCTCGACCGGTGGGCGAACGTCAGCCCGAGCAGCCGAGGCGGTTCTGGATCGACCGCATCGCGTCGATCTCGGAGGTCTGGCCGTTCTCGATGGCCTGCGCGACCTCAAGAGCGCGGGGGTCGCTGCCGAGGTCGAGGAGCGCCTGGGCCATCGGGATCGCCCCCTCGTGGTGGCGGATCATGAGGGCCAGGAACAGGCAGTCCGCCTCCTGGCCCGTGGCCGCCTCCAGCGCGGCCATCTCCTCCGCGGATGCCATGCCCATGGCCTCGCGGGCCTCGTCCTCGGTCATCGGCTCGCCCGACGCGCCCCCGTGATCGTGGTCGCCGGTGGTGGCATTCATCCACTGCATCATCGGAGCACCCGACTGCGGGAGTCCCCACTGCACGAGCCAGTCGAACATCTCGCCGCGCTGACCGGCCTGCCCGGTGGCGATGTCGTACGACAGCATGCGCAGTTCGTCGTCGTCGGTCTTGCGGTAGATCTGCATCGCCATCTCGATCGCCTGCGCATGGTGCACCTGCATGTCGCGGGAGAACCCGGCCTCAGGTGAACCCGTGCCGGGCGTGGCCGCGACGGCCTGCGAGCCGAACGTCGAGAACCGGCCGACCGCGAAGCCCAGTGCGGCGATCAGGACGAGAGCGACGCCGATGACCAGCCACCGCCGGGTGCCCGACGTCGGCGCCTCGTCCGACACGTGAGCGCTACTTCTTGCCGGGCGCGTCGAGCCCGCCGGTGCAGAGCGCGTTGGGCTCCGGCGCGTTGGTCGAGTGCCAGTACGCGGTGATGAACTCCTCGATGCGCTCGTCATCGGCGGAATCGACCTTCAGCTGCGCGTTCCAGGCGCTCACCGCGATCGGGGTGTCCATGTCCTCGTACGGCGAGAGCACCGAGTACGTCGAGGGGAGCAGGGCTTCGAGCTTCGCGACGTCGTCGTCGGACACCTGGGTGGGGTCGTAGGTGACCCACACCGCACCGTGCTCGAGATCGTGGACGGCGTTCTCGTTCGGCACCGGCTCGGTGTACACGCCGCAGTTCAGCCAGATCGCGTTGTGATCGCCGCCGGCCGGCGGCGACTGCGCGTAGTCGACGCTGCCGTCGACGTGGTTCGCCGTGTTCTCGAACGTCTCGACTCCCTCGATGTCGCTGCCGTCGCCGGCGCCGCGGTCGTAGGTCGGAGCCGGTGCGGGAGCGAAGACGATGGAGGCGACGATCGCGGCGATGACGAGGACCGCGGCGACGGAGCCGACGATCCACCACACGAGCTTGCTGCGTCGACGCTTGGCGAGCTGCCTCTGGTACTCGGCCAGCTTCTCCTGGCGCTTCTGCTCGCGCTGCTGCTTGACGGTGAGGTCGATCTTCGCCTGCGTGGCCGGGTTGCCGCTCGCGCGCTTGTCGGTGGTCGGGGTCATGCTCGTGATCTCTGCCAATCCATAACAGGGGTCTGGGCGCCCGCGACGTGCCGCAGAAGCGGGTGACGGGTTGTCCTCATCCTATGCGAGCGCATGTGTCCTAGCCCTGAGAGGGCGCCGACAGCGGCAACCGTCTGCTGACGGATGCGGTCGAGGGGAGGCATCCGTTATCATGGACTCGAATCGATTCGACCTTCACGGTCGTCCCCCTGCGTCCTGGTGCCGATCGGCAGCGCCGGACCACATCGTCTCGGTCCTGGCTCCGCTCCCGCGTGACGCGGAGTCGATGCCGCCGTCACACGCCGACCGTCGAAACCCCGCCACGAAACGAAATCCACTGTTGCTCGACACCGCATCGCTCCCCGTACAGCAGCCCCAGCCCCACGCAGACCAGCAGGCTGCCGGCCCGCAGCCCCCGACTCCGCCTCACCCGCACCCGACGACCACGGGCGCCATCCGAACGCTCGGGAGCAACCCGGCCACCGCGCCGATCGTGCTGCACCCGGGCGACTCGATCCCGCATCGCCGTCGCGTCCTCTACATCGTGCTGCTCGGCGCGCTCACGGCGCTCGGCCCCTTCACGATCGACCTCTACCTGCCGGCGTTCCCGGTGCTCGAGGCCGACTTCGACACCACGGCCGCGATGATCCAGCTCACCCTCACGGGGACGATGATCGGGTTCGCGCTGGGCCAGCTCATCGTCGGCCCCCTGAGCGACAAGGTCGGTCGGCGGGTGCCGCTGCTGTCGGTGACCGCCCTCCACGTCGTGGCCAGCGTGGCCGCCGCTCTCGCCCCCACCCTCGAGCTGCTGTCGGTCGCGCGGGTGTTCCAAGGCGCAGGGGCGGCCGCGGGCGGCGTCGTGGCCGCAGCGATCGTGCGGGACCTGTTCGGCGGTCGCCGACTCGTGGTGATGCTGTCGCGGCTGGCGCTCGTCTCGGGTGTCGCCCCGGTGCTCGCGCCCCTCGTCGGCTCGGCGCTGCTGGCCGTCATGCCCTGGCGCGGCGTATTCGTGGTGCTCGCGGTGTACGGCGCCATCATGCTCGTGTCGGCGCTCGTGTTCCTCCCCGAGACACTGCCGCCCGCGCGCCGCCGCGAGCGAGGCTCCACGACGGTGTGGCAGCGCTACCGGAGCGTCTTCAGCGACCGGGTCTTCATCGGCGTGCTGATCATCGGCGGCATGACGTTCTCGGGGCTGTTCTCGTACCTGTCCAGCTCGTCGTTCCTCTTCCAGCTCGACTACGGCCTGAGCGCCCAGGAGTACGGCCTGATGTTCGCCGTCAACTCGCTCGGCGTCGTGCTCGGCGTGCAGGCCGCGTCGCGCCTGGCGGCCCGGTTCGGCCCGCAGTGGGTCATGGCCTGGTCGACGGCGGTCCTCGTGGTGGCGGCATCCGCCATCATCGTCACCGACCAGCTCGGGCTCGGACTGTGGGGCACCATCGTGCCGCTCTTCGTCTTCATGACGGGCTGCGGCTTCACGTTCCCGTGCGTGCAGGTGCTGGCGCTCGACCGCCACGGCAAGGCGGCGGGCACGGCGCAGTCGATCGTCGGCGCCACGAACTTCGGCGTCGCGGGCATCATCTCGCCGCTGGTGGGATGGATCGCGAAGGATGCCGGCATCACCGCCACCACGATGGCCTCGGTCATGGTCGGGTGCGCGGTGGTGGGCCTGCTGTCGCTGTGGCTCATCGTGCGGCCGCGGACCGTGGAGCGCCTCGCGCCCTGACCGCGGTCAGTCCGCGTGTGCGACGGGCTGCAGGCGGAACAGGCGCACGGTGCGCCCGGACTCGCGCTCGTAGTTGCGATAGCCGGGCCACTGCGCCTCGATGCGCGCCCAGACGGCGTCGCGTTCGGCAGCAGGCACGGGACTCGCGTGCACCGGCATGCGGCGTCCGCGGACCGTGATCTCGGCCTCCGGGTGGGCCAGCAGGTTGTTGGTCCATGCCGGATGGCGGGCACCGGCGAAGTTCGTGCCCGCGACGATCGCACGTCCGTGACCGTCGGGGGTGTACATCAGCGCGGCGTCGCGGGGTTCGCCCGTTCTGGCGCCGACCGTGTGAAGCACGAGCGACGGCACGAGCAGCGCGCTCACCTGCACGCGCCCGTGCGAGATCCAGCCGACGAAGCGCTCGACCGGCGGCAGCAGCAGCGGACCCAGGACACGCCGGAACACCCGGGTACGCGTGAGCGGCGCGACGAGGGTGCGGACGATGTCGACGGCCCGTGATCGCATGGCGCCCATCCTGCCCGACGCCACCGACGCTGTCACGGAACGGCAACCCGTCCCGACGGAGATTGTCAAGGGCGCGCGGAAAAAGCCCGGATGAGGTGGATGTCGCGAGGTGACAGGCACAATGGGGCGATGACCACGACAGAGCGGCGGGTCGCCGTCCCCGTCATCGCCTACCTGATCGCCGGGTCGTCGCTGGTGGTGCTGTCGTGTCTGCTCGGGTGGTGGATCTTCTCGCGCGGTGAGGAGCCGTTCGTCGTCGACACCGCGTGGAACGCCCTCATGGGCGAGTGGTGGCGTCCGGTCATCACCGGGTTCGCGCACCTCATGGACTTCCTCGGAGGCGGCTGGTTCGGCGTCCTGCTGGTGCCGATCGCCGCAGCGATCGGGCTCATCGTGCTGCGGCGGCCGTGGGCCGCCGCGTACTTCCTGGCCGCTGAGGCGGTGTCGGCAGCGGGAGTGCAGGTGCTCAAGCACCTCTTCGGGCGGGTGCGGCCGGAAGACATCCTCGTGCTGTCGGACTACGGCTCATACCCATCCGGGCATGTGGCGAACGCCGCCACCATCGCGGTGGCCGCGACCGTGATCTTCCCCCGGCTGTGGGTGGCCATCGTGGGCGCCGCATGGGTGCTGCTCATGGCCTTCAGTCGCACCTACCTGCACGCGCACTGGCTGAGCGACACGCTCGGTGGCGCGATGATCGGCGCCGGTGCGGCGCTGGTGGTGGCGGCGGCGTTCGCCCTGCCGATGGCGCGGGAGGGGACGGCTATCGCGGCGAGGGCCGCTGGCTAGGCTGGGCGCATGACCGCGCCCGATTCCACCGTGCCTGATTCCCGCGCGACCGATCCGGCCGTCCTGGCCGCGGAAGCCGAGCTTGCCCGGCTGCGCGCGGAGGCGGATGCGGCCGAGGCGCAGCTCAAGGCCGCGCAGGCCAGGGCCGCACTCGCTGCCGCGGAGGCCGCCGCCGCGAAGGCCAAGGCGAACGACGCCGCGACTGCCGCTGCAGCCACTCCGGCCGGACCCGCGGTCGGTGCTCCGGCCACGTCGGACGGCGCAGGATCAGACGCCGCCGCGACGGCCGGGCAGAGCTCGGGTTCGACGACCTCAGAGCTCGCGCGAGCGCCCGGCTCGGCCTCGCAGACGCAGGAGCCCTCCTCCTCACGGACCGTCCCACCGACGCAGACCGGTCCGCTCACGCAGCAGGACGTCGACAAGATCGCGTCCGGTTACACGTTCGAGGAGACCACTCTCGATCTCGGCGCACTCCTCAACGGCGACCCGGTGACGTCGGCGCAGATCCGCATCCCGCTCGGCATGATGAATCGCCACGGCCTCGTCGCGGGGGCGACCGGGACGGGCAAGACCCGCACACTGCAGGGACTCGCCGAGCAGCTCGCGGCGAAGGGTGTGCCGGTGTTCGCCGCCGACATCAAGGGCGACCTGTCGGGCGTCGCGACGCCGGGGGAGCCGAGCGAGAAGCTGCTCGCGCGGACTCGGGCGATCGGGCAGGACTGGAAGCCCGAGGCATCCGCCACCGAGTACTTCGCGCTGGGCGGCATCGGCAAGGGCGTTCCGGTGCGGGCGACGGTGTCGGGCTTCGGGCCGCTGCTGCTGAGCAAGGTGCTCGGGCTGAACGACACGCAGGAGTCGAGCCTCGGCCTCGTCTTCCACTATGCGGACGCCAACGGCCTCGCGCTCGTCGATCTGGCGGACCTCCGTGCCGTCCTCAGCCATCTCACCAGCGACGAGGGCAAGGCCGAGCTCAAAGAGCTCGGCGGGCTCTCGGCGGCGACGGCGGGCGTGATCCTGCGCGAGCTGATCACGTTCGCGGATGCCGGAGCCGACGTCTTCTTCGGCGAGCCCGAGTTCGACGTGGCCGACTTCATCCGCACGGCACCGGACGGGCGCGGCATCATCAGCCTGCTCGAGGTGCCGGGGGTGATCGACAAGCCGGCGCTGTTCTCGACGTTCCTGATGTACCTGCTCGCCGAGCTGTTCGAGATCCTCCCCGAGGTCGGCGACGCCGACAAGCCGAAGCTCGTCTTCTTCTTCGACGAGGCCCACCTGCTGTTCAAGGACGCCTCGAAGGACTTCCTGTCGGCGATCGTGCAGACCGTGCGGCTCATCCGCTCGAAGGGGGTCGGCGTGTTCTTCGTGACGCAGACGCCGAAGGACGTGCCCTCCGACGTGCTCGCGCAGCTGGGCTCGCGCGTGCAGCACGCGCTGCGCGCGTTCACCCCTGACGATGCGAAGGCGCTGCGCGCAACCGTCGGCACGTACCCGAAGTCCGGTTACGACCTGGAGCGCGTGCTGCAGGAGCTGGGCACCGGTGAGGCCATCGTCACGGTGATGAGCGAGAAGGGCGCCCCGACTCCGGTCGCGTGGACGCGGCTGCGCGCGCCGCAGGGACTCATGTCGCCGACGCCCGACCCCGCGATCGAGGCCGCGGTGAAGGCATCCCCCCTGCTGGCGAAGTACGGGACGGCCATTGACCGCGAGTCCGCGCGCGAGGTGCTCGCGGCCAAGATGAAGGCCGCCGACGATGCCGCCGCCGCCGAGGACGCGGCCCTCGCGAAGGCGAAGGCCGACGCCGAGTACGCGAAGCAGAAGGCCGCGATCGACAAGCAGCAGACCGCCGCCGACAAGGCGAGCGCCGCGGCCGAGAAGAAGGCGCAGCAGGAGTACGAGCGGCTGCTCAAGAAGACGGCGGGCACGACGCGCACCTCCCGATCCACCCAGAAGTCGCCGCTCGACCAGATCCTGAACTCCAAGTCGACGCAGACTATCCTCGGGGGAGTGATCCGCGGGATCTTCGGCACCGGCAGGCGCTGACGCATCCCGACCCGCCGCCCCACGCCCCCGAGCCTGCAGTGCCCGAAGCGCTGTGACGCGCCGGCACGCGGCACGGCGTGAGCGGGATCGCTCCCGATCCGGAAGGCCCCCGTGCGCCGCAGAGCTGTCGCCATCGTCGCGTTGACGCTCGCCGTGGCGACCGCTGCGGCGAGCGTCAACGCGAC